>NZ_JBHXTO010000019.1:0-103274 GCF_042677425.1 Streptomyces sp. NPDC127119
AGCCTCGTACTGGACGTACTTGGCTCTGTGCCCGGTGCGGCGAGAGGGCGTGCATGGCGTCGCCCGGCAGACGGGAATGGTCAGACAGGCCCTAGCGGGGCCGCACGGAACGGAGCTTGCCCCAGACGACCAGCCGGTACTTGGAGGTGTACTGGGGTGTGCAGGTGGTGAGCGTCAGATAGTGCGCGGGCTCCGTGTACCCGTACGCCGGCCTGACCGTACTGCGGGGAATCACCCGGATCGTCCCGCCGTCCCCGGCCGAGGTCCGCGGCAGCGTCCGGTCGACGGTGTACGTGTAGACGGCGGCCCGGGTCCCGACCACGACCCGGTCCCCGCGCCGCAGCCGGTCGAGGTACCGGAACGGCTCGCCATGGGTGTTCCGGTGCCCCGCGAGAGCGAAGTTCCCGACGCGGCCGGGCTGGGCGGTGCCCGGATAGTGACCGACGTACCCCTTGTTGAGCACACCGGACTTGCTGACCCCCTCGGCCACGGGCACGCGGAGTCCGAGCCGGGGAATGGTGAGGACGGCGTAGGCCTGGTCCCAACGGGGCTGCGACCGAGGCTGGGCCCGGGAGCCGGTCCCGGGGCGGCCGTCACCGGAACCGGAATCCGACCCGCCCCCGGAACGCGCCGCGGCAGAAGCCCCACCACCCTCTCCACCCCGCTGCTCCCCCTCTCCTTCTCCCTCCCACTCGCGTTCCAGGGCGTGGACCTTGCGCTCGGCGCCCTCCCTTGCCTGGCGGTTGGTCCACCACAGTTGATGGGCGACGAGGAGCAGGAGGACGACCCCGAGGGTCACGACGACCTCGGCACCGTTCCAGAGGAGCCGGGCGTACCGCGCACGCCGCCGACGGCCCTGCTGATGGACGACGGGAACCCGCACGCGCGCGCCTCCTCCCAGCCAGGTACCGGGGCTCAGGAACCGGGCCCGCACGATAAGGGCTGAGCCCTCAACTCACCATCCCCATGAACGCTCCCCGTGCACGCCGCCGAACGCTCAGCTGAACAAGCGGCTCGACAGCGGCTGAACACCGCGCGCCGATCCGACCCCTGGCCTGCACATACCTCACCTCTGTGGGCGGTCGGCAGTACGGTGTCACTCATGCGCCCCGACACGTCTGCCGAGTACGTCGACCACAACGCCGAAGCAGCACGCCTGGAGCGGACAGCCGGCCTGTATCCCGAGGACGCCGAACACCTGCTCGTGCAGGCGGCGGCCCACCTCGAACTGGCCGACGACCGCCCGCGAGCCACCTCTCTCTACGACAGCCTGCTCTCCAGCACGACCCCGCTGGAGAACCCGTTCCTGGTACGGGCCCTGAAGGCGGCCAACCTCTGGGAGTACGGCCACGAGGCGGAGGCCAGGGCCATCATCGAGGGCGTCCGCGCGGCGGCCCCGCGCGACCCGGCCCCCTGGGTGATCGTCGCCGAGTCCCTGGAGTCCCACGACGAGCTGGAGGCGGCGCAGGAGACGTTCACGGAGGCGGCGGTCCACCTCCTGACCGACGTCCCGGAGCCGCCGTACGCGACGCACCCGGTCCTCTTCGGCCGCCATCGCGTACGCCGCATGCTGGGCCTGTCCCACGACGACTGGGACTCCCTCGCGGACACCCTCAACTCCTCCCCGGTCACCCTGGACGAGCTGCACGACCCGAAGCGCGTGTGGTCGCTGGGCTCCGACAACCCGGCGGAACTGCAGGCGGAGATCAGCCGCCTGCGCGCCGAACTGGGCACGTTCCGGGAGGCGTTGTCGCGCCCGTTCCCGGTGGCGGTCCTGCACTGGCCGGCCCCCGAACTGACCGAACTCCTGACGGCGTACCCGGACCTGTCCACGGAGTACCCGTCCCACGAGGCCCACCTGGCGACCATAGAGTCCTCGCTGCGCGAACTGTCCGCCTCGGGCACCCCGAACCTCGGCATCGTGACAGGCACGGTCCCGTCGTACGAGGCCTTCGCAGCCTCGGAACTGGCCTCCCCGAGCGACGCGTCACTGCTCCCGCAGTACGCGACGACCTTGGCGGCGAGGGGCCGGGCTGTGGCTTGGCCGCCGGAGCGGGGGGTGGGGTGTTGGTGTGGGTCGGGGCGGGCTTACGAGACGTGTCATGGGGCGGATCTGTAGGCAGCCTTCCGCTGCTCGCCCGTCCCCGGCGCCGGGGGCTCAGACCGGAGCCCCCGGCCGCCCGGGCACGGGGCGCACGGAACTCTCCGTCTTCATTTCGGTACCGACGGTTCCGATGTCCGACCTTTGCAGTACCGTCACACCATCGATCGGAATGTCGGGCCGCTCCTCCCCCACCCAGGCTCCGACCTGTGTGCACGAGGAAGCCCATGCCCTACGAATCAAGCACAGCCTGGCAGTACGACGTCCCCACCACCGGCAGTACGCATCTGCCCCCGGACGCCGGTTACGGCAAGGCGCTCACCAACCAGGGGTACGGCTTCGAGGTCGCCGTCGCCGACTTGATCGACAACTCCCTCGACGCGGACGCCGACGAGATAGTCGTGCACTTCCTGCGGGACGCCGAGCGCATCCTGACGCTCCTGATCATCGACAACGGCCGAGGCATGGACGACGCCGGCCTGGATGCCGCAATGACGGTCGGGAAACGCCGTGACTACGACGACGGATCCCTCGGCATGTACGGCACGGGCCTGAAGGCCGCCTCCCTCTCGCACGCCTCCTCGCTCACCGTCGTCAGCCGCACCCGGCGCACCCGCGCCGCGGGCCGCCGCCTCACGGCCGAGGGCATTGAGGACGGCTTCCGCTGCGACACCGTCGACCCGCGCTACGCGCAGGACCTCGTCGACCGCTACGACGGCATCATCGAGTGGCAGGGCACGGTGGTCCGCTGGGACCGGGTGCGGACCTTCGAGACGGTCGCGCGCGGACAGAGCGACCAGTACCTGTCGAAGGCGATTTCCCGCCTGGAGACCCATCTCGGCCTCTACTTCCACCGGTTCCTGCGCAAGGGCCTGAAGCTGGACATCGCCGTGTGGGACGTCGGCGACGGCGACGGCGGGCAGTGGGAGGAGCTGGACCACATCAGCGTCGAGCCCCTCGACCCGTTCGCCTACAAGGTGCCGGGGCGGGCGGGTTACCCCCGATCGTTCACGGCCCCGGTCGAGGGCGTCGGCAAGGTGACGCTCACCGCGCACATCTGGTCCGCCAAGTCCAAGCAGGCGGGCTTCCGGCAGATCGGCGCCCTGGCCGAGCGGCAGGGCTTCTACTTCTACCGCAACGACCGGCTCGTGCAGGCGGGCGGCTGGAACGGTCTCCGCAGCCCGGAGGGGCACCTCGTCCTGGCCCGCGTGGAGGTGGATCTGCCGGCCACTCCTAACGGTGTCTTCAGTCTCGACGTGAAGAAGGAGGGCGTCACCGTGACTCCCGCCTTCACCCTCGGCGTGGAGGAGGCGGGGGACGCGGCGGAACACACCTTTCACACCTACCTCCTGGACGCGGAGGAGGCGTACCGCGACGGCTCGAAGCGCACCGAGATCACCCGCAAGCCGGTGACGCCGCCCGGCAAGGGTTTTGACCCGAAGGTCAAACGGGTCGTCAAGGAGGAACTGCCGGAGAAGCCGGGCGAGGAGCCCATCGAGTTCCGCTGGGCCTCTCTGCCGAACGACCGCTTCTTCGACCTCGACCGCGAGGCGAACGCCGTCCTCCTCAACAGATCGTTCCGGGAGGACTTCAACGACGGCCGGCGCGGCGGCTCGAACGACGCCCCGGTCACGAAGACGCTCCTCTATCTCCTCCTTGAGGACTGCTTCGGCCTCGGCCGCTGGGAGAAGACACGCCAGGACCGCGTCGACTACTGGAACACGATCCTGCTGGCGTCGGTACGGGTCCAGCGCGAGCGCCGCGAACGCGGCGTCTCCTGACCCTCCCGGCCCGCCACCGTGACCGCCACCCCGATCGTCTAAGGACCCCCGTGAGCGACGACGACCTCCTCGCCATCCACACCTCCGCCCTGTCCGGCATGACGAGCGGCCCGAAGCACTTCGCCAAATGGGCGGCGCTGGCCGCCGACGAGGACCACCCCGACGCCGACCTGACCGAGGAGACGTTCCGCGCCCGGCTCACCACCGGCGACGAGGCGCTCCTCGCCCTGTGGAGCAGCCACCTCAACGACTGGGACTTCGCCGCGTCCGCCCCCTGGGCACCCGGCATCCCGCCGCGCACCCCGGAGCGGCGCGCGACCGCGTACGACCGGCTACGGCTCGGCGAGGACCTGCGCAAAGTGCTCGACGAGCTGGTACGGGTGTCCGAGGTGCCCGGCGCGACGATCATCACCCGGGAGTTCACGCCCTGGTACACCCCGGAGCGTGCGGAGGCCCGCTCCTTCTACTGGCGTGCGTACGAGCGCAAGCTGCGCGCCAAGGGCTGGTCGCCGGAGGCGGTCGCCGGTCTCGACGAGGCGAGCCACGCGGTGGTCGAGCGCCTCGCCGACCCTGAGCAGACCGCCGCGCGCCAGGCGAAGGGCCTGGTCGTCGGTTACGTGCAGTCCGGCAAGACCGCGAACTTCACCGGTGTGGCCGCGAAGGCCGTCGACGCGGGATACCGCCTGGTCATCATCCTCGGCGGCACGTTGAACATGCTGCGCGCACAGACGCAGCGCCGCCTCGACATGGAGCTGATCGGGCAGGAGAACATTCTGCGCGGCGCGGACCCCGACGACGTGGACAGCCTGGTCGGCGTGGACTACGTGGGCGACGACGAGGAGTGGCCGGAGTTCGTCCGGCACGGCGGGCGCCCCTCGACCCGTGGCGCGTTCGACATCGAACGCCTCACCACGCGCGACAACGACTACAAGAGCCTCGCGCAGGGCATCCGCGCCCTGGAGTTCGAGAAGCGCGAACCGACCCGCCCGCTCCACGACCCGTCGAACCTGCACCACGCGGCAGCCCGCGTGATGGTGGTCAAGAAGAACAAGAGCGTCCTGGAGAAGCTGGTCAAGGACCTCAAGCAGATCCACGGCATCCTCGGCGAACTGCCCGCCCTGATCGTCGACGACGAGTCCGACCAGGCATCCGTGAACACGTCGAACCCGAAGAAGTGGGAGCAGGGCCGCACCGAGCGCACCGCGATCAACAAGCTCATATCGCAGCTCCTCGGCCTGCTGCCGCGCGCCCAGTACGTCGGCTACACGGCGACCCCGTTCGCCAACGTCTTCGTGGACCCGAGCGACGGCGACGACATCTTCCCCTCCGACTTCCTCATCTCCCTCCCCCGCCCGGCCGGTTACATGGGCGTGCAGGACTTCCACGACCTGGACTCGGCGGTGCCGCACGAGGAGCGGACGTACACCGACTCGCAGGAGAAGGCGCACGTCCGCGGCGTCTACGACTCCACGGGCGACCGCCTCCAGGAGGCGATGGACGCATTCGTCCTGTCCGGCGCGCTGAAGCTTTACCGGGCGGCGCACGGCGTGCCGGAAGGCCCGTTCCGCCACCACACGATGCTGGTGCACGAGTCGGTGAAGAAGGACGACCACGCGGATCTCGCGCTGCGCATCAACTCCATGTGGCACGAGGCGGGTTACGCGTCCACAGCGGGCCACACGCGGCTCGCCGCACTGTGGGAGTCGGACCACGCGAAGGTCAGCGAGGCCCGCGCGGCAGGCCTGCCCTCGCCGGCCTCATACGAGGAACTGCGCCCGCACGTCAGCCGCGCACGCCAGCTCATCGGTTCCGGAAGCCGCCCCGTCATCGTCGTGAACGGCGACTCGGACCGCTACTTCGACCAGCTCGATCTGGACTTCGACCGCACGCCAAACGTCTGGAAGATCCTCGTCGGCGGCACGAAACTCTCGCGCGGCTTCACGGTGGAGGGCCTGACGGTCACGTACTACCGACGCACCACCCAGCAGGCGGACACCCTGATGCAGATGGGCCGCTGGTTCGGCTTCCGCCCCGGCTACCGCGACCTCGTACGTCTGTACATCGGCCGTGAGGAGGCGTACGGCCGCAGCGAGACGGCGGACCTGTACGAGGCGTTCGAGGCGGTGTGCCGGGACGAGGAACTGTTCCGCGGGCAGTTGGCGCGGTACGCGGAACTGGTGGACGGACATCCGCAGTTGACGCCTTCGCAGGTGCCGCCCCTGGTCTCCCAGCACCTGCCGTGGCTCAAGCCGGCGGCGCGGAACAAGATGTTCAACGCGGAGTTGGTGGAGATCCGGTCGCCAGGTGAGTGGGTGGAGCCCACGGCTTACCCGGCTGCCACCACGGCGGCGGACCTGCGTCACAACGTGGAGACATGGAAGCCGCTCATCGACCGCCTCGACGCGCCGCCGGTCACCCTCGCGTGTGGCGGAACCGAGTACGAGGCACTCGTCTCCACCGTAGACCACGACACCCTCCTCAAGGTGCTGTGCGAGCTGCGCTGGTCGGAGCCACGTCAGTTCTCGCCCCACCTGGAATCCCTTGTCGAGGCGGGGAACCTCAACGCGCCCATCGACGACTGGGTCGTCGTCGCTCCGCAGCAGACGTCGGGCCGTCGTACCGAAGGGCGTGTCCTGGGGTCGCGACCGCTGTCGCTGGCCCGTCGTACGCGGCGCAGGAACGATTTGTTCGGTGCGATCAGCGAGCCCAAGCACCGGCCCTCCGTCCTACGCATCGCGGGGTCCGGCGGGGCACCTCACGGCAACGAGACCGTGGAGTCAATCGTCCGTCCCCGACGCGGCGCCGTCGTTCTGTACCCGGTCGTGGAGTCCGATCCCGTGCTCTCCTCGGACGGTTCGGTCGACCCCCGTCGTCTGGTCATGGCCTTTACCCTGGTCGCACCGGGTGGCTCCGCACGGGCAGGACGCGGCCTGCTGCGCTTCCGGGCCCGGGACAACGGCACGAGCCGCCACGCGATCGTCGATCACCAGGACATCTGAGCACGGGAGACGTCCATGAACACCGCGAAACCGTCCTCGCCCGCCGTCTCCGCGAGGATGAGTCGCCAGGCGAGACGGGACACCGCACCCGAGGTGGCCGTGCGGAAGCTGCTGCATGCCGCGGGTCATCGGTACCGCCTCAACGTCCGGGTTCCGGGGATGTCCCGGCGCACGATCGACATCACCTTCACCCGCGCCAAGGTCGCCGTCTTCATGGACGGCTGCTTCTGGCACGGCTGCCCGCAGCACGCGACCCGGCCGAAGGCGAACGCGGAGTGGTGGCGCGAGAAGCTGGACCGCAACATGGCCCGGGACGCGGAGACGACACGGCACCTGGTGGCGTCGGGGTGGACGGTGCTGCGGTTCTGGGAGCACGAGGCACCGGGGGACGTGGCAGAGCGGGTGGCGGCGGCAGTGGACCGACAGCGGCACGGCAACAGGGGGATGCGGAACGCATGAATCAGCTGACGTTCGTCGATGTCTGCTCAGGCGCGGGGGGTCTCGCGCTCGGGCTGGAGAGAGCCGGCTTCGAGCCGAAGTTGCTGCTGGACATCGACCCACATGCGTGCGAGACACTCCTGATGAACCGCCCGCACTGGAACGTCGTGCAAGAGGACCTGTTGGAATTCGACCCTTCGGAGCACCCGGAAGCGTACGACGTGGACGTGCTCACGGCCGGCCTCCCCCGGGTGAAGTCGAGCGCGACAGTGACACGCGACTCGTCGGACGAAGAGATCCGACTCATCGAGGCCACCGCGTACCTCACCCACGCCGTACAACCGCGGGCCCTGGTCATCGAAAACATGCGCACCTTGGTCGACAAGGATTCCTTCGCACCCGTACGGGACTTCCTGCGCGGCGAACTGGAGCACCTCGGCTACGAATTACGCTGGTTCGCCCTGAACGCCGCAGATTTCGGAGTGCCGCAGGACCGCGAGTCGGGTGTCCTTGTGGCTGTGAAGCGCCGGTGGGCCGCGGCGTTTCAGCCACCTGCGCCCACCGTTCGCCGACATGTATCGGTGGGGCAGGCACTGGCACGGTCGATGCGGTCCCGGGGCTGGTCGGACGCCGACCGCTGGGCAGCACAAGCCGTACATGTCGCACCGACGCTGGTAGGCGGTTCCAAGGCACGAGGAGGCGCGGACTTCGGGCCGCGCGGCACCAAGGCCCAGTGGGAGCGGATGGGGGTCTACACAAAGTCCTTCGGTGACCAGATCCCCGATCACGACTTCAGATGGGACCCGGCTCTGGGCGACGAGGGGCTGGTGAAGATCACCGTGATGCAAGCGGCACTGCTGCAGGACTTCCCCGAGGACTGGCGTTTCGCCGGTGGAAAGACCGCGCGCTACCGGCAGGTGGGCAATGCCGCCCCACCTGCGGTCGGTGAGGCTCTGGGGCGTTCGGTGGCCGAGGCACTGGGGCGACGATCACACCCACCGGCCGGCTACACTTCGGCCACATGAGCAACCCGGAACCGCAGACGCACGACTCCGAGGACAGATCATTTGACTACGACGTCCTCGACCTCTTCGCCGGCCCTGGTGGATTGGATGTCGCAGCGCACTTCCTGGGTCTCACCAGCGTCGGTATCGAGCTGGACGGCAACGCATGTGAAACGCGTTACCGAGCCGGCCTGCCGACCATCCATGCCGATGTGACCGTCATGCGCAAGGAGCGTTATGACGAGGTCCCGCACACAAGGGTCCTGTCAGGTGGACCGCCCTGCCAGTCATTCTCCATCGCGGGAAAAGGCGCAGGGCGAGAAGCCCTGGACACGGTGACGGAACTCATCGACGAGTTGATCGAAGACCCGGAAGGTCAGCTCGTCGACAAAAAGCTCCAAGACCTCGATGCGCGTACCGGCCTGGTATTGGAGCCGCTGCGCTACCTGCTGAAGGCCATCACCTCCGGCAGAGGGCCGTACCAATACATCGTCCTGGAACAGGTACCTGCGGTCTACGCGGTCTGGGAGGCTTACGCAAGGGTGCTCGCCGGCGGCGCGATCAAGCGTCCACGCCTTGACAGTTCCGGGCAGGTGCAGAACGAAGACGTGAAGTACGAGGTCGCTTACGACGTACTACGCACCGAGGAGTACGGCGTCCCACAGACCCGTAAACGAGCAGTCCTCGTCGCCCGCCTCATCGACGAGGAGCAGCGCCCGGACAAGCCCTTGGAACTACCCGGCACCACCCACGCCCGTTTCGTCACCCTGCGACAGAAAGCTGTCGAGGACGACGCGGCACTGTTTCCCGTCGAATCGAAGGAACCCGAAGAGGATTCGAAGGACTCGTGGCGCTCCATGCATGCCGCTTTGCATGCCGCGAAGGAGGAGCTGGACGCCTCCCACGATTCAATTCCGCGCGACTCGAAATTCTACGTGGTCTCCAACTATGGATCCGGCGGAGATCCGAAGAAGCGGGGAATCCGACACTGGGATCAACCCTCGTTCACCGTCACGGGTAAGATTTCCCGTAATCGACCGATGGACGCGAACGGGAGACCTCTACCTCGTTTCACCATTCATGAGGCCGGCGTCCTCCAGTCGTTCCCCGGGGATTTCCCATGGTCCGGAAAAGACCAGGCCCAGCAGGTCGGTAACGCGGTCCCACCGTTGTTCGGAATGCACGTCCTCGGGGCTGCACTCGGTCTGACCCCTTCCTTTCCGGACGAGCTGAACCTCAGTTGGGGCGGACCCGCCGATGCGTTGCGCGGTGCCGACCTCCGACTCGAAGGGTGCCCGCGGGAGCGAACCTGTCCGACCGGGCACCCTTACGATCAACCTGCCGAGAGCTCCTCCACGACTTCACGCCCCCGCACCGGAGCATCCGCGAAGAGCCCCTCGAAGTAGTCGGTGAGCACAGCCACCGAGGCCTCGGGCGCACGCTCCTCCTCCGGGCCTTCGGGCAGCGCGTTCCGACGGACCGGAGAGGCTCCCTCGGCCGCCGCGATCCAGTCGCGCAATGGCTCCGCGTCCCGCTCGGAGTCCTGCGCGACCACGTCGTACATGAGCGTGGCGGCCGACGCATTGACCGCGGAAGCCAGCGCATTGGCCTCACGACCTGTGCGTATCAGCCCACGTTCGATGAGGTTGACGAGCGCCAGAGCGGTCGGGCGGTGGTCGACGACGTCCATCCGCAGTGCGGTGTTGAGCATGTCCTGATTCCCGCACGCAACCACGACAGGTGAGTAGTCGGGGCCGTTCCGGAAGAGTTCGGCTGCCCACCAGAGCCGGGAGAACGCCTGCGTGTAGTGGGCGCCACGGAACCGGGCCCGGGCCACGCTCGGCGTGCCGCCGTCCTTCTTCGGCGTCGTCGGCAAGTGGCGCCGGACGACGTAGTCCGGCGCCACTCCGAGTGCCAGGTAGTTCCACAGCCGTGCGTCCGCCGCCTCACGGCGAGTCAGCCGGAGCGTGGCGTGCAGGCGGGGAGCCAACCAGGCGTCCGCCGCCGTGACGGGCCTCTCCTCCGCCTGCACCTTGTACATGACGTCGTCGATCAGGTCCCGCACCGGCCGCAGGCGGAACCGGGCGTCGTCGACAGGCAACTCCTCCGTGGCCTTGTTCAACGCGATCGACGGCACGTCCTCACGGCCTGTGAGCAGACCCTCGCTGATGTACGTGGCGGCCTGCATGTCGGCGAGCAACGCCAGCCGCTCCGGCAGGTGGTCGGGTCTCGCGGTCACGCGGTGGCCTCCTGATCGAGTCGTTCGATGCCACGGACGGTCTCGCCCAACGCTTTGGGCACCTCGGCGCGGCGCGTGGCAGCGTAGTGGATGCGCGGCTGGAGTTCGGCCCAGGTCCCGTCCCCGGTACGTCGGGCGTGCACCTCTCGCAACGCGTCCTCCACGGAGCGACCGGGCACGACGTCCGGCAGCATCTCGCGCAGCACCTCGCCCCGCCAATCGGGTGGAAGCAGCGGCGTCCCGTCGTCCTCGATCTCCAAGTCGCCGATGGCGGTATGGAAAACGGCGGTCCATACGTCGGTGCACAACTGGGAGAGCAGCATCTCGCCCACCAGACTCTCGACCTTGGTGCCCGCTCCCTGCACCAACGCGGTGAGGCCCTCGAAGTCGGTGTTCAGACGGACGGTCGGCATCCGGCCCGATGTGTCCACCATCCATGGCGCGTCCCGGAAGGGGCGCAACCACTCGGCCGCACGCGCGAAGCTGACCGTCACGACGTCCAACTGCCGGTCCCGCAGCGGAACGTCGGCCGTCACGTCGACCATCCAGTCCCGCTCGGAGGAGGCGATGATCCGGCCCGGCACGCCGTCGACCGTGGCCACCACATGGACGGAGAGCGTCGCCCTGTCCAGGTGGTCGGGCCGGACGAGCGTAATGCTTCCCGTCCACTCCCGGTCGTCCGGTCCCTCCGGCTCCAGTCGGGCGACGGTCCGGGCGTTGGTGGCTTTCTCCGCCAGGACGGCCACGACCTTCACCTCCGACCAGTGCCCCTTGGTCTCGATCTCCCGGGCCGGCACGGTCGCCGACAGCTTCAACCGAGCCGTCTCCCAGTCCGAGCGTTCGGCTCGCCCCAGGGCCGCGACCTGCTCGACGACCGAGTAACCCTTGGTGTCCAGATCCTCCCGTGCCTCGTCGGGCCCGCTCAGCCGTACGGCCGTGACCCGCATGGTCACAGGGCCGGACGGCCGGGGGTACGGATAGGCCCTCATGCGCTGTCTCCCCTACCCGTGTGGAGCTCGACGACGAGACCGGTCAGCGCGGCCCGTACGGTGTGCGTGGACACGTCGGTGACTCCCCGGAAGGAGGCGCGGCGCGCGCCGGGCGCGAAGTGCAGGACGCCGTCGACCACTTCACAGTTGCTGACCGCAACCAGCTCGGCCCACCGCACCACAGGCCGGGGACCGGATCTGACCTCCAGTTTCGCGATCGGGCTCATGTGCCAGGTCTCACCACCGACAGGCACCTTCACTTCGGCGGTGACCTGCCACGCTCCATCGGTGCCGACCGTGGCATCGAGATCGTCGAGCTTCGGCAGCGCCACGGTCGTGTTGCCCTTGGCCGCGGCTTTGCCGGAGACCTTCAGCCGCTTGCGTACCTTGCCGGTGCCGGTGCTGTCCTTCTTCTCCTTCGGGACGGCGACCAGTTCCTTCACGGCCTTGTTCGTCGCCGTCGTCAGCGCCGCGATCCGGCGGTGGGCCGACGGCGAGTAGCGCATACGCAGCTCCTCCGTCTGGCTCCACTTGTTGTGCTCGGGCGGCTCCGACGTCCGCAGGAACTCCTCGGCCTCCGCGGCGAAGGGAGCGTCCTCGCCCGCGGCGCGTCCCGCGAGGAGGACCGCCTGGAACGGGTCGGTCCCCAGAGGAAGGTCGGGGACCCGGCTGGTCCTGACCGTCATCCGGTTGCCGCGCATCGCTGTCACCTGGTTCGGCTTCCCGTCGGGGTCCGAGGCATCGGTGACGAGTAGCACGGCTCGGTGTTCGCCGCCCGAGCCGGGCCGTCCCTCGATGTCCGGCACCTTCAGTGGCACGGTGACGGCGGCCACCTGACCCACCTCGGTGATCCGCTCCACCGTGTTCCCCGCGAGAAAAGCCTGCAGGGCCCGGGAGCGCGCCGGTTGGTAGATCATCGGGTCGACCCGCTCCTCCTTGAGGAACTCCTCGCCGTTGCGCTGGGTCCGGACCGACGCCTCCAGGAGCGGTTGCCGGTCCCCGCCCGTCGTCATCGCCGCCCAGAAATTGCGGCCGAGCGCCTGGACCAGCCGCCTGTGCATGCGCTCCAGGCTGTCCTCGTCGTCGCTCGGGTCACCGTCGGGGCGGGTCCCCGCGAGACTGGCGACGTCGTGCGCCCCCACGACGAGGAAGGAGGTGCCGGGATCGTCGCTCTCGCGATCGAGGTGCAAGCTCTTGACCGTGTCCTCGTCCGCCCACCAGGAACGCACCACGTCCACGTTGTCCGACTCTGCGTCGGGGCGGCCGAGCCAGGCGGGGCCCGCGTACGGCTTGCCGTCCACCTCGCGCCACGGCAGGTCGAGGCGCCCGATCAGCCGTCGATCGGTGCGTCCCTCGTGGGGCTCGGCGAGGGTGGAGTTGATGAGGACGAGGCCGAGCCGGCTCGCCGCCCACAGGGTGGCCTTGCCCAGACCGTAGGAGCCACCGGCGCCCGAGTCGGACTTGCGGCTGTCGAGTTGGCGCCGCACGACAGCGGCGAAGCGACCGTCGGCGTAGTCGTCGCCCGTCAGACCGCTCGCGTTGTAGTCGTCGACCCGGAGCAGCACCAGACGGTCGCGGTCGTACATCTCACGGAGACCCGCGCTGATGACACGGCCGACCTTCTGGTCCTGCGCGGCGGCACTCTCGTAGTGCGGGAACAGGTCGTCCCAACTTATGGCCGTACGGAACCGGGCCAGGGTCTCGCCGGTCAGTTCGTTCAGGGTGTAGCGGACGCGGACCGGCTGTTCGTTCTCCCGGCGGCGCTCGTCCAGGCTGTTCTGGGTCGCCTCGCGGGCCAGGACCTCCAGGTCGGCCTCGAAGGCGAAGGCCGCCGCATTGCCGAACTCCCGTCCGCCGTCGGCGTGTCCGGGGCGGTGGTACCAGGTGATCGGGAGGCCGGCGAGCGTGTCGGTGGTACGGGTGTGGAGCGTGCCCACATCCAACTTGAGTGCTTCGGCGATCTTGTTGATCGTCTCCGTGCGGGGCTCGGCCCGGCCGGTGATCCAGGCGGAGACGGCGGCTCGCGTCACCCCGACCGCCTCGGCGAGCTCCGTCTGCTTCATCCTCGTCAGCTGGAGCTGACGGGCCAGCCAGGGCCCGAAGTCTTCTCCGACCTCCATGCTTCCCCCTCTCGGGTCACCGTCTCGACCCACGGCACGGGTCGATTGACGCGACAGCGACCTGTCAAATGATACTTGACGGGCACCTTCCGACTCCCGGAACATTGCCACGACGGATCAGATCTTTTCACCCACATTTATCACCCTATGCACCATGCATCCCTTTTGCTCCTCCGACCTCCGTAGCAAGTGAGGGCCCGCATTCCGCAGCACCCCCTTGCGCCACTCGAACAGAACTCGCTAACCTTCCGTCCAGAGAACGCGGCCTACCACCTCGTAACTCCTATTTTCGCTTTTGGTTTCAGTGCGCCGTAGGTCACCGGACCTCCCCCCCCCCATTCGTGCGCCCCTACCGTCCTGCACGAGTAGTCTATTTCGCCGCAAACGAATGGGTTCCCGTGACCAGTCATTCTCTTTTTGCATCCCCGGCACATGACACGGGACTCCCGCGCATTCGACGCGACATCGGAGAAACGATTCCCTGTCCCTGATTCTCAGGGAAGCAGGAACCATCGGCACCGACATCGCGTCCCTGCCATCACCGTCACCGCTGACCCCACGAGCAGCGGCTCCACTTACACGCACCTCACCGCACCGCGCCTGGCCAGACGCAGGCGACCGGTCTCCGCACTCCCTCGTGCTCGCTGTTCCTGGAATGGAGTCCCGCCATGACCCATATCGAAACACCGGTGATCAAGACCGTCGTCGAACAGTCCGCCCGTGTCCTGGAGACCTACCGTGTCGACCCCGGACTCATTCCGGAACACGCCAATGGAGAAAGACGGATCACTCAGGGTGGCTACGGTGACCGGCAGCTCTTCGAGCTCGTCCAGAACGCCGCCGACGAGATCGCCGACGAGCCCGGCGGAAAGGTGCACGTCGTCCTGACGGAGACGCACCTCTACTGCGCGAATCAGGGAACTCCCGTCACCCCCGAGGGCGCCGAGACCATTCTTCGAATGAGCATGTCCCAAAAGCGGGGCGGTCAGATCGGGCGCTTCGGTGTCGGCGTGAAGTCCGTGCTCGTCGTGTCGGACACGCCGGAGTTCTTCAGTCGCACGGGGTGCTTCGGGTTCGACCGTGACTGGGCGTACGAGCAGATCAGAAGCGTGCCCGGGGTCAAGCGTCTCGGCGAGAATTTCGAGGCGCCGGTACTGCGTATGGCGCGTCCCCTCGACGAAGCGGCTGAACGGAGCATGGATCAGACGCTCGACGAACTGATGAGGTGGGCGACCACGGTGGTCCGTCTGCCGCTGCTCCCCAAGGCCGACGAGAAGCTGGCCCACGACATGCACGCCGTCCCGCCCTCCCCGCGCAAGGAGGGGAACAACGGCACCGGTCCGGTACGCGACAGCTTCCCTGCCGGGTTCCAGTTGTTCTCGCCGCACGTGGGTGAGGTGACACTTGAGGACCGGCGGCTTCGTCCGGTGGTCCGACGGGTGCTCAGGACGGAACAGGACGGTCATCTCCGTACCGTCCACGAGCAGCGCACCGGCAGCCCCGTGAAGGCCCACCGATGGAACGTCTTCACGCACACCCATCAGCCCACGGAGCGGGCTCGTCTCAGCGCTGGCGAGATGCACGACCGGATCGCCATCGACGTCTCATGGGCGGTTCCGGCGTACACCAAGGACGAGACGACCGGCCTGCTGACGTCCCCCCGGGGACGCGGCAAGTTCTGGTCGTTCTTCCCCACCAAGTACGACATCACCCTGAGCGGATACCTCAACGGCGCCTGGAAGACCAACGAGGACCGGCAGAACCTGCTGGACTCGTCCCCGTTCAACGAGGAGTTGATCCAGGTCGCGGCGCGCCTTGTCATCGATTCCCTGCCGAAGCTGGCACCCGCCGAGGACCCCGCCGTCTACCTTCGGCTGCTGCCCGGACGTGCCCGTGAGTCGGAGACCGTCAGTTGGGCCGACCGCTACCTGACCCGGCACATCTGGGCGGCGGCTGCGCAGCGCCCCTCCCTGCCGGACCAGGACGGTGTGCTGCAGACCCCTCGTGACCTCAGCTTCCCTCCGGACCTGGGCAAGGCCACCCCCAAGGACCAGGTGCGGTGGCTGGGGATGTGGAACGCCTACGCCGGCCGTCCCACGAACTGGCTCCACCCCTCGGCCGAGGCCGACAACCTCCGCGCGGGCAAGGTCAAGCACATCCTGGAAGCCGCCGAGCTGAACCGTTCCACGGTGAAGGAGTGGCTGGAGGCGCTCGTCTCGGACGGGACCCCGGCGGCCTCCGCAGCCGCGATCCGGATCGTTGCCGCCATGATCGAGGTGGAGTCCCCGTACGCCGTCGAAGCCCGCAGGGCACGCGTCGCACTCACCGAGGAACACGGCCTCGTCGCGCCGGTCGCGGGCAAGGTCTTCCGGCGTTCGGTGCAGGACGGGCTCAAGGACGACCTGGTATACGTCCATGCCGGCCTGTCCGACGACGACTCCCTGTCGATGGCCCTGAACACCGTCGGGATCCAGGAGGCGGACGCACGCGGTCGCTTCGTCGGCGTCCTGGACCAGGGATTCGACAACTACGCGCCCCAGGACTGGAACCACTTCTGGGAGTTGTTCCACAGTGCGGGAGGCAGTCATGTCTCCAACGAGGTCCGCTCCCGGGTGGCGACGCCCCTCACCACACTCCACGTCCGGGTGGCCGACGGCACCTACCGTCCGATGCGGAACGCCATGCTTCCCGGCCCGGTGGTGACCGCCGGGACCGACCCGTCCCTCACGGTCGACATGCGCTTCCACTCGGACGACGCCGGCTTCTTCCGCGAGGTGGGCCTGCGCGACCGGCCGACGGGCGGCTACCGGCCCGAGGGTGAGGACTGGTACGAGCGGGAGTACCGCGAGTGGGCCTACGAGCTCTACCTGGGGCAGCTCGACGACCGTGCGTCCCGGCCGCAGATCACCCGCATGAAACTCGAAGGCGCCGCTGTGGGCGGTCCCCTTCACCTGCTTCCGCTGATGTCGGACGAGGCGAAGGCCGCCTTCATGGGGGCGTTGTCCGACGACTCGGTGATCGACCGCTGGACGCGCCAGTTCGGCGCCCAGGTCGGCACGCGTCAGGCCGTCGCCTCGCCCCTGCGTTGGATGCTCCGACGCCACGGCCGGGTGAGGACCTCCCAGGGCCTCAAGCCGCTCACCGAGGCCGTCGGCCCGCAGCTCGACGCCTATCGCGACCTGCTACCGGTCGCGGCGATCAGTTCCGAGAAGGCCCGCAAGCTGGGCCTCCCCGTCAGCCTCGACAAGGTCCCGGACAAGTACTGGGCCCAGCTCCTGGAGCAGCTGAAGGAGAGCGAGGACGACGCCTTCGTCGGCAACATGTACGTGATGCTGACCCGTCTGGAGGTCGCCTTCCCCGAGGACTCCCTCACCCGCTGCCGCGTCGGCGCGGAGTGGAGCACCCGTGAGGACGGCGAGATCGCCGTGGCCGCCACGCCGGCCGAGTACAAGGCGCTGCGCGCCGAGCAGGTTCCCGCCCTGCTCACCGCCTCCCCCGGGGACGCCGCTCTGCTCGTGAAGCAGTGGGGCATGCTGCCGTACGCGGACGTCATCAGCAAGGAGACCCGGCACGTGGCGGCCGGTGAGCCGATCCCGCTGCGCGACGCCTACCCCACGCTCCGGCAACGTGTGGGCAAGGCCGCCAACGAGTACTTCCTGCTGCGTTGCTCCGAGCTGGAGGAAGTCCTCCGCACCCCCAACGGCATGAAGGCCACCCCGTTGAGGAGCGCGCTGGACGGCACGACCGTCCTGGTCCTGGAGCCCGCCACCGACCTGGAGGCGCTCGTCGCGGTGGACCGCGAACTGCGTCTGAATCTCCGGGAGACGGGCTGCCGCCAAGTGCTCGACGCGCAGGAGCAGCAGGAGCAGAACCGTAAGGTCCAGGAGACGCTGAAGGCGGTGCGCGGCGCCGAGAACGTGGTGACCAAGCTGGAGCTGCTCATCGGTGCCGACGCCCTGCGTGCCGGACTGCCCGCCGGGCTGCTGGACAGCGAGAAGGCCGCTCTCGGCGGGGCGGAGCTCTCCGACTCCCGCATCGCGCAGTTGGCTTTCGACGCCCACGGCGACGGCATACTGCAGGTCCACGTCCGAGACCTCCAGGCCAACTACCCCACCAACGCCCCGTCGTCGTTCTCCGGTAGTTCCCGGGCACTCGCCTTCGTCTCCGACCTCGACTTCCCCGACTCCTTCGCCGGCGTCAGGGCTCCTTCCCTCGAACCCCGGATCGAGGTGTCCGGCCCGACCCAGTTCCCGCGCCTCCACGACTACCAGGAGCGGCTGGCGACGAACGTCTTCACCATGCTGGACCGCATCGCCCCCCAGCGCGGGATGCTGTCCCTGCCCACCGGTGCGGGCAAGACGCGCGTGACAGCGGAGGCGGTGATCCGTTGGGTCAAGCAGGTGGAGAAGTTGGACGGTCCGATCCTGTGGATCGCCCAGAGCGAGGAGTTGTGCGAACAGGCGGTGCAGAGCTGGAAGTTCGTATGGGAGAAGGTCGGCGCGGAGGCACCACTCGTGATCAGCCGGCTCTGGACCACGAACGAGGCGGGACCGGTCACCGACAGGCCGCACCTCGTGGTGGCCACGGACGCCAAGCTGCGGGTCTGCCTCGACACCGACGCGTACGCCTGGCTTCGGCAAGCCGCGCTCGTCATCGTCGACGAGGCCCACATGGCCATCGCCCCGCAGTACACCGAGATCCTGTCCCACCTGGGTCTCACAGCGTCCCGCACCGACCGGCACCTGCTCGGCCTGACGGCGACCCCGTTCCGTAACACCAACGTCGAGGAGACCGAGCGTCTGGTCCGACGGTTCGGCAGCACGCGTCTGGACGACGGGGTCTTCACGACGGGTGACCCGTACGCCGAACTCCAGGAACTCGGCATGCTCGCCCGCGTCGAGCACCGGGAACTCACCGGCGGCACCATCGAACTGACTCCGCAGGAACAGACGCAGGCCGAACAGCTGAGCATCCTGTCCAAGGCGGCTGAGCAGCGGCTCGCGGAGGACCACGACCGCAACGACCGGATCATCGCCGAGATCAAGGCCATGCCGGACGACTGGCCGGTACTCGTCTTCGCGACCTCCGTCAGCCATGCGAAGTTCCTGGCGGCCAAGCTCAACGGTCAAGGCATCGACGCGGCAGCCGTCGACTCGGCCACCTCCACCTCCGACCGTCGCCGCCGGATCGACGCGTTCCGCAGCGGTCGCACCAGGGTCCTCACCAACTACGGCGTCCTCACCCAGGGCTTCGACGCCCCGGCCACGCGGGCCGTCGTCGTCGCCCGCCCCACCTACAGCCCGAACGTCTACCAGCAGATGATCGGGCGCGGCCTGCGCGGTCCCCGCAACGGCGGCAAGGACACCTGCCTGATCCTCAACGTCCGCGACAACATCACCAACTACGGCAAGGCCCTGGCCTTCACGCAGTTCGAGCACCTCTGGAGCAAGAAGTGATCGACGCCTACGCCGACAGTCCGGCGCTCACCGACGAGCAGCGGGCCGTCGTCGACCGGCCCTGGGACGCGCGCGTCCTGGTGACGGCCGGCGCCGGGTCGGGCAAGACCCACACCCTGGTCCGGCGTCTCGACGCCCTGGTCGGCCACGAGGAGGACGCTCTGGAGGCCGGGGAGATCCTCGTTCTCAGCTTCTCCCGGGCCGCCGTGCGCGAGCTGCGTCATCGCATCGCCACACACGGGCAGCGGGCCCGGCGGGTGCGCGTCCAGACCTTCGACTCCTGGGCGTACGCCCTTCTGACCCAGGCGTACCCGGACGAGGAGTGGGGGCTTCGCACCTTCGACGAGCGGATCAGGGAGGCGACACTGGCGATCGGGAAGGGAGCGGTCGAAGCGGGTGAGACGGGAGCACCCTCCCACGTGGTGATCGACGAGGTGCAGGACCTCGTCGGCGATCGCCGCGACATGGTCGAGACCCTGCTCGACCAGTTCCAGGACTCGTGCGGATTCACCGTGGTCGGGGACTCCGCGCAGTCGATCTACGGCTTCCAGATCGACGACCCGGACGCCCGGGCCGCCGAGGTCGACCACTTCCTGACCTGGCTGCGCGTCTCCTATCCCGATGACCTGGTGGAGCTGCATCTGACCGAGAACTTCCGCGCCGAGACACCCGAGGCGCGGACCGCCCTGTCGCTGGGTCCCGAGTTCCAGCGGCTCGGCCCGGACAGCGCGGACAAGGGGGGCGAACGTCTCTATCGGGAGCTGTGCGGCCGGCTTTCGATCCTCCCCGACCTGGGCCTTCTCGACGATCCGTCGACCCTGACGGCCCTACGGGTCTACCCCGACACCTGCGCGATCCTCACCCGGGACAACCGCCAGGCACTGGCGGTGTCCGAACTGCTCGCCTCCCATGGCGTCGATCACAGCCTCAAGCGGTCTCTCCGAGACCGTCCGGTGCCGTACTGGGTGGCGGAACTGCTCCGTCGCACCGGTGCGCCCACCCTGGCCGAGGCGCGCTTCCTTGAGATCGTCGCCGACATCCCGCTGCCGGACGGCACCGACCCCGCCCAGGTCTGGCGTTCCCTGCGCGGTGTGGCGCGGGGGCCACGCGGGTTCCTGGAGCTGGGCGGAGTGCGTCGAGCGGTGGCCGACGGCCGGTTCCCCGACGAGCTCGCGCCCTTGGAGTCGTCCCGGCTCGTCGTCTCGACCGTCCACCGGGCCAAGGGCCTGGAGTACGACCGGGTGATCCTGTTGATCCCGCCCACCCTGGCCGAGCTGCGCAAGCAGCACACCGCGGTGGACCCGACCGCGGAGGCGCGTGCGCTGTACGTCGCGATGACCCGGCCCCGCGCGGACCTCTGCCACGTACGCCCGCCGAACACCGCACAGATCCGCAGGGAACGTCGCACGGACCGCTTCTACAAGGGCGGGTGGAAGGCGCACCAGCGGTACGGCGTCGCCGCGGCCGACCGGGACGTGTCCTGGGAGGAGCCGCCGGGCGCGGACCTGGCGGACACCACCGCGCTGTCCGTGCAGGAGTACCTGCTCGACCACGTACGCCCCGGGGACGAGGTCGTCCTGCGGCTGCGCCACGAGATGCCTATGGGCCCGGACCAGAGCCCGCCCTACGGGATCCACCACCGCGACCGCGAGATCGGCGAGGTCTCGGAGAGCTTCCGCAGGGACCTGTACACGGTGGAGAAGATCTCCCGCACCTGGGAGGTGAGCTGGCCCGTCGAGATCACCGGACTGCGGGTCGGCTGCGTGGAGACGGTCGCCCGCGGTACCGCCGCGAGCATCCGCGCCGGGCTCGGCGACCACGGGGCGTGGATGGCCCCCCGGCTCGACGGACTCGGCAGCTACCGGCGCGCGCCGGGCACTCACGAGGGAGACGAGAAGGCATGACCGACAGCACGAACGGACGCCACGACGCCCACTACCGGGCCCGTGAGGACCTCGTCGAAAGACTGCGTCGTGACCTGCTCGGTCCGGCCGACGACGCCGTCGGTGAGGACCGCGAGGAGGTCCTCACCCAGGACGCGCCGATCACGGTCTACCCCATCGGCGTGCTCTATCCGCAGCCCGCCGACACGGCCGCGCGCCGAGAGGTCGAGGAGGACGAGGCCGAGCAGGACGGTCTCGACGCCGCTCCGGTCCTGAGCCGCGACAGCGCGGACGAGTCGGCCCCGGCGGTCGAGCTGCCGTCGGCCGGTGACCGCAGGCCATCCAGCATGGGCCTGACGTTCGCCATCGATCCGACGGCGACGGACACGATCGTAGTGAAGGCCCGGGCCGCCATGTACAGCCCGGTCGACTCCGAGGGCCGCAAGGTGGCGCCCAAGCGAGCCGAGTCGAGGACCACCGTCGATCAACGTGAACACTGGCGGCGTCGGGTGCTCGACCTGCCGGAGGTGTCGGTCGACGTAACCCGCCCCGGTCGTCTGAAGCCGAAGCCGGAATTGGCCGACGGTGTCGAACTCGACGTCCTGGTCCGCAAACCGAGCGCCATCGGGACCGTCACCGTCACCGTCACGCTGATCAACTGCAACAAGGTGGGCGAGCGTGAGCTCCAGGACGCCTACGCCCTCTTCCAACCCCGGCTGACCGTCACCGCCGCCAACGGGTCCTCCGCCTTCGTCGAGCGTCCCGCCGTCCTCAGCGCGGTCGACGAGGAACTGGAGACCAGTCGGCTCCTGCACCGGCACGCCCCGACGTTCGCCGTCGGGCACGGCTGCTCGGTCGCTTGGGACTGGACACCGCCACAGGTCGGGATCACCGACATAGAACGAGCCGCGATCGCCGAGGTCCGCACCGAGTTCCTGCCCACGCACGAGGTCCTGCTGACCGACTCCAACCCGGAGATCGACGCCTCCGCGCTCCGTATGCACGACCTCGCCACCCGCCCGGACGCCGACGTGCTGTCCGCCCTCGAAGGGTTGGCGAACGGCTACGAGCAGTGGATCGTCCGGAAGGACGCGGAAGCCTCCCAACTGTCCGGCACCCCGTACGAGGGAACCGCTCACGAGCAGATCCGCGCATGCCGCGAGGCGCTGCGTCGTATCCGCCGAGGCATCGGGCTCCTGCGCTCCGAACCCGATGTGATGCACGCCTTCCGTCTCGCCAACCAGGCCATGGCGCAGCAGCGGGCGCGCACCGACTGGGTGAGGGGCGGTCGGGAAGGTGAACCCGACGTCACGTCAGGTCGCTGGCGGCCTTTCCAGATCGCTTTCGTCCTGTTGTGCCTGACCGGCATCGAGGACGCGGACCACGAGGACCGTCGGATCTCCGACCTACTCTGGTTCCCGACCGGTGGTGGCAAGACCGAGGCGTATCTGGGGCTGATCGCCTTCACCGCCTTCCTCCGTCGCATCCGCGGCAAGGAGCGGGGGGGCGGCGTCACCGTCCTCATGCGCTACACACTGCGGCTGCTCACCCTTCAGCAGTTCGAACGCGCCACGATCCTCATCTGCGCCATGGAACTGATGCGTCGCGAGGATCCCTTGACGCTGGGGTCCGAGCAGATCTCGATCGGCATGTGGGTCGGAAGGTCCGCCACGCCCAACAAACTGAAGGTCGCGGCCGGAAAGCTCGACGAGTTGCGCGCCGGCAAGACCCTGCAGAAGGAGAACCCGGCGCAGCTCCACTACTGCCCGTGGTGCGGGACCGCCATGGACGCCGACGACTACGAGGTGGACGAGGACGCCCGGCGCATGTACGCGCGCTGTCCCGGCGACGGCTGCGACTTCACCTCCGGTCTGCCCGTGCATCTCGTGGACGACGCGGTGTACGACGCCCGGCCGACACTCGTCATCGCCACTGTCGACAAGTTCGCGTCGATGCCGTGGCGCGAGGAAACCGCCGCGCTCTTCAACCGTGACCGCTCCGACAACACGCCGCCTCCCGAGCTGATCGTGCAGGACGAGCTGCATCTCATCTCCGGTCCGCTCGGCACTCTCACGGGTCTGTACGAGACCGCCGTCGACGCCCTCGCCGACCAGCCGAAGGTGATCGCCTCCACGGCGACGATCCGTCGGGCCGGGGAGCAGGGTAAGGCCCTCTTCGACCGTGAGGTGCGACAGTTCCCGCCGGCGGGTCTCGACTCGCGGGACTCCTGGTTCGCCGTCGAGACACCCCGCGAGGTCAAGGCCAGTCGCCACTACGTCGGGCTGCTCGCCCCCGGTACCAGTCAGTCGACCCTGCTGATCCGCACCTACGCCACCCTGTTGCACCAGGCGATGCGTACCGACACCACCGACGAGGTGCGCGACGCCTACTGGACCCTGGTCGGTTACTTCAACAGCCTGCGTCTGCTGTCCGCGGCCGAACTCCAGGTGCACGACGACGTGGTGTCGTACCTGGATCTCCTGGCCGAGCGGGACGGACTCGAAGCTCCGCGCGGCACGAACGGGTACGCGGAACTGACCAGCCGCATCGACGCCAGCGCGATCCCGGCCCGGCTCAAACAGATCGAGCGGCGCTATCCCGACCCGGACGTCGTGGACGTCCTGCTGGCCACGAACATGATCTCGGTCGGCGTGGACGTGGACCGGCTCGGCCTGATGGCCGTCATGGGCCAGCCGCAGACCACCGCCGAGTACATCCAGGCCACCAGCCGGGTCGGGCGTTCCCACCCCGGTCTGGTCGCCGTCATGCTCAACTCGACGCGCTCCCGGGACCGGTCCCACTACGAGAACTTCCTGCACTTCCACTCGGCCCTGTACCGCGAGGTGGAGTCGACGTCCGTGACCCCGTTCTCTTCCCGGGCGCGTGACCGCGGCCTGCACGCGGTCGTGGTGGCCTTGGCCCGCATCCTGATCCCCGCTGCGCGGCCGAACGACGGCGCAGGGCGCATCGCCGACTACATCGACATCCTTCGTCACGAGATCAAGCCGATCCTCATGGCTCGCGTACAGGGAGTCGACGAGGAGGAGTACGACGCGACCTCCGACGCCTACGACGAGTTCGTGGACTCGTGGAAGAAGGACGCCGAGTTCTTCGGCGGCCTCCTGTACGAGCCCGTACGCGGAAACAGGACACCGTCCCTCCTCAAGGCGTACGACGACGAGTCGGAGGACGCCGAGGCCTGGCCGACCCTGTGGAGTCTGCGCGACGTCGACGCCGAGTCCGCCCTGTTCATGGAGGCTTCCCGATGACCCCGCCCCCCGCCCGCCGACGCGGCGCCCCCCGACGTAGCCTCCCCCGACGTGGGACCGTGCGCCGGGCTCAGATGATCACCACGTACGGTGTCGGTTCGCTGATCGCGGTCGACAACGAGTCGTTCGTCGTGGCCGGCCTCGACGGGGCCCATGAGGCATGGAGCCTGGACGAGGCGCCGATCATCCACGAGCACCGGCTGGCGCGCATCCTCGGAGTCCAGCACTTCCGGCTGCCTCCCTCCTCGGACGACGACAGCAAGGACGGCATCCGGGTACGCCGCTTCCCGCTCTGGCACTCCTGCCCCCGCTGCGACGCACTCCAGCACGTGCGGGGCTTCAACCCGCCGCCCGGCAAGAACATCTGCACCGACTGCGAGGAGGACCTCGTTCCCTCCCGCTTCGTGGTGGCGTGCGAGCACGGGCACCTCGACGACTTCCCCTACTGGAAGTGGGCACATCGGGGCAACCGGGCGGACGGCGCGTCCGGTCACTGCGGCGGCGAGCTGCGTCTGCGTACCTCCGGTCGTACCGCCTCGCTCCGCTCCATCCGCATCTCGTGTACGTGCGGCGTGCCCGAGGCATCGATGGAGGGCGCGTTCCGGCGCTCCGCGCTCGCCGACCTCAAGGTCCCTTGCTCAGGTAAGCGTCCGTGGTTGCAGGACGCGCCCGCGGAGTCATGTGCCCAGCCGCCGCGCACGCTCCAGCGTGGTTCTTCGGTCGTCTGGGCTCCGGTCCTCAAGTCGGCACTGTCGATCCCACCCTGGAGCGACGGCCTCGCCGATCGCCTTTCGGGACGGTGGGACACCGTGCGCGAGTACGCCTCCGATCCTTCGAAGCTGGCGATCTACCTCCAGGGAGCGTTCCCGAACGAGGAGATCTCCACCGACGCCGTTCTCGCCCTGATCGAGGCGGAGGACCAGGAAGATCCCGATCCCGACGGGTCCTCCACCGGGCAGAACCACCGCTACCTCGCCCTGCGCAGGCAGGAGTACGAACGTCTCTGCGCCGGGAACGCCGAGGCAGACAACGACCGACGCCAGCAGTTCGTGTGCGAGCCGCCGTCCGGCGACAGCGCCCCCCTCCTCCCCACCGGCCTGATGACCCCGATGCTCGTCAAGCGCCTGCGTGAGGTCCGCGCGCTCAAGGCCTTCTCCCGCGTCACCGCCCCCGACTCGAACGTCGAGGTGCACGAGGCGGCGCTGTCCCTGCGGCCCACCACCTGGCTGCCCGCCATGGAGGTCCACGGTGAGGGCGTCTTCCTGCGCTTGGACGACGACCGCCTGGAGAGGTGGGCCGCCTCCACCGCGGTGGTCGCCCGGGTCGACCGCATCCGCGCCAACCACGAGCGCCTGCTGCGGGAGCGGGCCTCCGATCCCACGCAGGTCCCCGATTCGCCCGCGGAGCCTCGCATGGTGCTGCTGCACACCTTGGCCCACGCGCTGATCAACGAATGGAGCCTGGACGCCGGCTACCCGGCCGCCTCCCTGCGCGAGCGCCTGTACGCGGACGAGACGATGGCCGGTCTGTTGATATACACGGCCACCAGCGACTCGGCGGGCAGCCTCGGTGGTGTCGTCGCCCAGGGCGAGCCGACACGGCTGGCCCAGGCACTGTGCTCGGCCGTGCACCGCGCGCAGTGGTGCTCCGCCGATCCTCTGTGCATCGAGTCCGAAGCCACCGGCACGGGGAGTACCAACCTCGCCGCCTGTCATGCCTGCGTGATGCTTCCGGAGACGAGCTGCGAGCACAACAACTGTCTGCTCGACCGCGCCCTGCTGGTAGGCACTCCGGAGGACCCGGCCATCGGGTTCTTCGCGGACCTTCTGACCGGTTGAGCAACGCCTCACCGGATGCCCCGTGAATTCGTCTCGGCCTCGAAGTGGGTCTGTGCCCGATCCAGAGCTTCGTTCGGGTTGCAGTCGTGTGCCCGGAGCCAGTGGAGGAGGTCGGCGATCACGTCGATCGCCGCCTCCTCCGCGACGGCCACGCTCAGCAGGGTGCCCTCCGAGCCCACGGTACGAGGCAGCCCGGCTGCCCGGTAGAAGCCGAGCATCGCCTCAGCGCGCGTGACGCGCGTCCCGCCGCTGTGCCCGCGCGGCGAGGGGTTGGCGGTGGCCAGCTCGCACCACGTCACTTTCCTGTCGGCGAGGAGTTGGACGCCCCACCG
The DNA here is from genome assembly GCF_042677425.1 of Streptomyces sp. NPDC127119. Lineage (NCBI taxonomy): Bacteria > Bacillati > Actinomycetota > Actinomycetes > Kitasatosporales > Streptomycetaceae > Streptomyces > Streptomyces sp. NPDC127119. The sequence continues at coordinate 26,450 of NZ_JBHXTO010000019.1, forward strand.
GTCGGTCACAGCGGTGATGAGGTCCATGCCCCGTCCCGACTCGGAGTCGACGCCTTCGTTGCGGAGGGTGGGCAGCGCACGGGTGTCAGGGTCATGGACCTCGATGCGCAGACCGGTTCCCTCCTTGCCCACGATCAAAGTGGCGGGGGTGCCCGGACCGACGTGGGTGACCACGTTGGAGACGAGTTCGCTGACACAGAGCTGGGCCGTGTCGACGAGTTCGTCCAGCCCCCACTGTCCCAGGTGGACCCGTAGGGCGGAACGTAGAGCCGCTACTTCCTCGGCCTCCGCCAGGAACCGCAGCTTCCACCGGCCAGGTGACACACAGGCTTCCCGAATCACGAAGGTCCCTCTCATCGTATGCCGACTCCCCCGACTCCACATGGGCAGCGGAGCGTCACGAACGTTCACAGGGAGTTGCTTCACTGGAAGAGTGGCGCGATCGCATCCCGAAATGCAATGTGCACGGCGGGATTCCCACTTCTGAGTGATTGGCAAGCGCGCCCCTTGGCACGAGACTGATCGCCAGTTACTGCGAAGGGTGTTGGAGATGGCAGGTTCACCGACGGCGCGTCGTCGTCGCCTCTCGATCGAGTTGAAGAAACTGCGCGAGGCCAACGCCCTCACCTGCGCACAGGTCGGTGCGGCCCTGGACTGGAGTGGCTCCAAGGTCAATCGGATGGAGACGGGGAGCGGCAGGGTCCAGCCGTCCGACATCGATGCGTTGTGCCGCTATTACGAGACCGACGACGAGTTGCGGGAGTTCCTGAAGTCCCTTGCGAGGCAGGCCAAGACGCGCGGGTGGTGGCAGGAGCACGGGTCGGGGGTGCCGCAGTGGTTCTCGATCTACATCGGCCTGGAGCAGGAGGCCTCCACATTTCGCCAGTATCAGTGCGAGTTGCTGCCCGGGCTCATGCAGACTCCGGCGTACGCGGGCGAACTCCACACGACCGGGGCCCATCTGCCGGCCCAGGACATCGAACGGGCCGTGCGTGTGCGCATGGAACGTCAGACCATGCTGACGAGGCCGGAAGCCCCGAACGCCTGGTTCGTCGTGAACGAAGGGTCTCTTCGCAATGTCATCGGGGATCGGACCCTGATGCGAGAGCAACTCGAACGTCTCGTGGAGTGCTCGGAGCTTCCGAGCGTCACTCTGCAGATCCTGCCCTTCAACTCAGGCACCTACCCGGCCACCGGATCGTTCACCATGCTCGGCTTCCCCGACCAGGAGGACCCCGACATCGTGTACCGGGACGGCATCACCGATGCCGTCTACCTCGAAGGGGAGCATCATGTGCGGGAGTACACCAGGGCTTTCGATGGCTTGCGAGCCGCCGCTCTGAGCCCTCAGCGGTCCGTCCAGCTCATCAAGTCCGTTCTTAAGGAATACGCAGGATGAAGATTGCGCGGCCGGTCTCCGACGCTCCCTCGTCGTGGTTCAAGTCCTCCCACAGCAACGGCGCGGGCGGTGAGTGTGTCGAGTGCGCCCATGGTGTCGGCGGGGTTCTCCTGCGCGACTCAAAGGATGCCGAAGGGCCCGTACTCACCGTTCGTGTGCATGCTTGGCGTGCCTTCATACGGGCGCTGTAGGGCCATTCCCGCAGACAGGGTGTGGCTGCTTCAGTGCTCCGCGAGCAGAGCGGCGACTTCTGGCACGCCCGTATAATCCTGCAACCGATCGAAAATGACGCGCATTCGTTCCGCCACTCTCTCCGACGAGGTCTCGGATCCCAGAGAAATGACCCGTTCCGCGACGGCTGCCGCCTCTTCCGGTTCGTTGGCGTCGGCCAGGGCGACCGCGAGCCAGGACAGGTACAGGGCCATTTCCCTGGCATGTGTCGCGTCATAGCCACCAAGGACTTCCCGGAGCAACGGCACAGCGCGCAGCGGCCGGTGAAGTTCCGTGTAGACGCGCGATTCCATGACCTTGAGTTCCCCGGCGTCCACCCAGTAGAGGTAGGCGGGTGACTCGATCCCCTCGCTGTCCTCGCTGAGTGCTTGTCCGGCTTCCCCCAACGCGCGCATGGCCTGCTGTCCGCCGGTCGCGCCCCCTGCTTTCGTGTACGCCCATGCCACCCTGTCCAGGTACAGCGCACGGGCCTTCGGGGGCGCTTCGCTGCCGGCGTCATGGAGGGCGATTTGGGCCAGCGTCAACCCTTCGGCCTCCCGTCCGGTATTACTCATCTGGTAGGCCAGTGAGCCGGCGAGATTACCCGCGAGGGTGTGGTCTTCCGCCTGCCGTGCGGCGCTGATTCCCAGCCGGTAGATTCGCTCCGCCTCCTCGTGCTGGCCGGCGTCGCTGGCGATCCATCCTGCGATCTGCGCCAACTCGCCGATCTGGCCGAGCAGTTGCTGCCCAACTTCGCTGGTGTGTGAGCTTTCCCGGTACAGCTTCACCGCGCGCCGTACGTCTCTGAGCGCAGGCCGGATCAGGTCTCCACCCGCAAGCACGTCGTCAGCGAGTCGGAGCCCGTGAACCCGCTGCTGTAATTCGTTCACGGTACCCATACCGACGCGTCGCCCCGTGCGGCATTCCAAAGGGCTCAGCGGGTCCCCTTCGGGCAGGAATTCAGTCAGTGTCGGCAGAGGCGGGTCAACCGTCTTCTGCGCGGTTACGAGGGCATCCACGGTCACACCCAGCGCAGTGGCCAGGAACGGCAACCATTCGCGAGGCGTGCGCTTGCCCGTCTCCCAACGGCTGACCTCTTGGCGTCCGACTGGTTCCCCGGATACTCGCGCCGCCTGACAGACCTCACGCGCCAGCCGTGACTGACTCCACCCTCGCTGTTCGCGCAGGTGTCGGATGTTGGCCCCAACGCAGCTGCCCATGTGCCGATTCTGGCCGACAGCCGGCCAACACGGGGCCGCTAGTCACGGATGGGTTCCGGGATCGACGCTTGTTCCGCGGAGGCGAACCGACAAGACGTCGCAACTCACCGCGGCGGCGGCCTTCGCGCTGCGGGCCCGGGACGGGAGGCCCCGGCAACTGCGTCCCCGAATCGTGAAAACCCCGAATGGAGTCCTGTAATGAGCGCTGCCCGAAACGCACTCAAGTTCGTATGGCTGGAGGTCACCGGACTGTGCAATGAGTTCTGCGACCACTGCTATGCGGACTCCTCACCCAAGGGGACTCACGGCACTCTGACCGTTCAGGACTGGCTTCGCGTCATCGACCAGCTCGCGGACATGGGGACGCTGGACATTCAGTTCATCGGTGGTGAACCGACCCTGTATCCGCACCTTCCGGCGTTGATCCGGCACTCTCACGGTTCCGGACTGTCCGTCGAAGTGTTCTCCAACATGACGCACATCCGTGACGAGCTGTGGGAGACGTTCAAAGAATGCGGGGTCAAGCTGGCGACTTCGTATTACTCCGACACAGCGGAGGAGCACGACTCGGTGACCCGGCTCAGGGGTTCTCACAGGAGGACGCGGGCGAATGTCGAAAGGGCACTGGGCCTCGACATCCCGCTTCGTGGCGGCGTCGTGGCGGTCCGGGAGGGCCAACGCGTCCGTGAAGCGGCAAGGGACCTTGCGGTGCTCGGCGTGGGAATGGTGGGCGGAGACAAGAGCCGGGCATTCGGGCGGGCGAGCAAAGGGGCTGCCCCGACGATCAGCGATCTGTGCGGGCACTGCGCTCACGAGAAATGCGCCATCGGTCCGAACGGTGACGTATGGCCCTGCGTCCTGGGTCGATTCCTGACCATCGGAAACGTGCTGAGCGCTCCCCTCGCTGAGATTTGGGGCGGGGGACAGATGAAGGAGGTCTGCGCAGACATCACCGAAGTGCATGGAGAAGGCGCACAGTCCTGTACTCCGCCTCAGTTCCTGCCGATGTGCGGTCCTTGTGGTCCGTGCGTACCCTCCGTCGGGCACTGTGACCCCAGGGGAGCAGACGGCGCCGTTACGCTCGGCGTACCGGCTTGATCCGCTGCGATGGTGAGGAGCGCGCATGGACGATCACGGTGACGACTTCGGGGCGTGGGGTGCGGAGGGCGTCCACAGCGCCGTGCAGCGGACCGATGATGAGTGGGCCGCGGTCGCGCGTTACGTCCGGCATGCGGCGAACAAGTTGGGGCCCTCGCTGCCATTGTGTCTTCCCGGTGAGCCGCAAGAATGTGGGCGGACCGCTCAGCAGCATGTGTTGGCCTGGTCCGCGCATCTCAAGGCCGTCGCCCACCACCTCATGGAGTTGTCCACTCCCAGTGAGGCCAGAGGGGCCTTCGCCGCTGGACCGCTGTATCAGCGGCGATTGGCTGGGGTGAGGGAGCAGAGTGCGGCTGCGGCTGCCAATCGCTGACCCCCACGCCGCTGGGTGGTGCGGAGGTCGGGGTGGTCCGGGTGGGTGCTGGTGAGGCCTACTGACGAAGTGCTGGTCGGGCCGCACGCTTCTTTGCAGTGTCGTGCCTCCGCGCGCCGCGCAAAGGGCGGCCTGCGGCCGTCGCCTGCGGCGATTGCGCTGCGCTTCACCCTTGACCCGGCCCGCTCCGGCACGGGTCAGAAGCGAGCGTGCGGCCCGGAAGAGCGGGGGCCCGCTGGGTGGGATGCGGGCGGGTCGGTCGGGTTGTGGGGCGGGGATTGCGGGCGCGGGCGCGTCTCGCCTGCACGCCGGGTTGAGTTGGCGGCTTGCGGAGCGTGGGCGGCACTCGGTCGGCCTGAGGACGTCTAGCCCTGCGAGGGGCGGATGATCTGCCATTCCTGGTCGTCTGTGTTCGTGCACGTGAAGAGCAGGAGGCGTACGCCGTCCTTGGTGTCCTGGTTTCCGCCTACCTCCAGGCACATGTGGTTGCTGGCGAAGTTTCGGATCCAGTAGGCGCCGCTGTCCTGCTTGTCGACCCACCAGAGTTGGTTGTCGTCCGTCGTGCCTACGCAGTCTGCCTCGGAGATCGCCGCGTGGATGGGCTGGGGGCCGACGCCCGGCAGGTCCATGCAGAACTGGTCCTTGACGTTGCGGATCTGAAAGAGGGGCTTGCCGCCGGGGCCGAGCTTCGGGTAGCGGACCTCAAGGTCCCAGAGCTGGTTGTCGTCGGTGCCCTCGTCGCACGTGAACTGCTGGACCCGGCCGTCCTTCTCGCCCTTCCCCTCCCCCGGGATGTCGGCGCATCGCTTGGTGGCGGTGTTCCGCAGGAGGATGTTGCTCGCGGGCACCACGCCCTTGGGCGCTGCCGTCTTCGTGGGCTGCGCTGCAGGAGCCCCTCCGCCACCCCCGCCGTCGGAATTCTGCGTGGCCGACGCGCCGGCTTCCGGGTCGACGGACGGGGCCTTCGGCGCCTCGGGGGTCGGTGAGGGGGAGGGCGCCAGTGTGCTGATGTCGGCTGCCTGCAGTTTCTCCGTGGCGACGCTGCGGACCTGGGGCCTGTAGGCGATCCACAGCATCACGAACGTGATGGCCAGCGCCATGAAGATGCCGAGGAAGGTGGCGAGCCAGCGCGGCAGGAAGCCCTTCTGGATGTACGTGCCTTCGACGTCCAGGGGGTCCACGCCCGACCGTTGGACGGCGAGGGTGTAGGGGCGGGACTCCTTCGAGCCGAACCAGATGATCTGGCGCGGCTTGAGCGTCGTCTTCACGAACGCCGCGCGGCCCGGCTCGATCTGCACGTTCGACGGGTGGATGTCGTACGACAGGTGATCGCCGTTGTCGCTGGCGCTGAGCGACGCCGTCAGCTTCGTGTTGCCCAGGTTGTCGACAGCGAGCTTCGGACGGCCCCGGAAACGGCCCTTCACCGTCGGCGGGACCAGCTCCGCCCGCACCTCCGTGAAGGGGGTGATCGTCAGATTCCCCTCGGGAACCGTCGTTGCCTCGGGGTGTTCCGTCGGCGTGATCCTCACCGCGTACGGATTCGGGCCCGCCGTCGCGTCCGGCGTGCGCGGCGGCGCGAATGTCAGGTCCACCGAACCCGTCGTACCCGGATACAGCCGCAGCGTCTGCGGTTCGACAGCCGTCCACGGCGCCAGCGCTCCGACCGCCTCGAAACGGTATTCGTCGACGACGTCACCGGTGTTGCGAAGACGCAGCCGCACCGTCGTACTGCCACCCGGGTCCACGGTCGCAGAGGCAGGTTCGAGGGAAGTCCAAGGGCTCACTCTCGGACGTTATACGTATGCCCGATGCCCGATCAGGAGGCACCGGGGCACAGCGGGGTGCCCGAAGGGGCAGGGCCGGTTGCCCGTGATCCATCGCTGATCCACCGCTGAACCATCGCCGGTCCGGCGGCGATCCGCCGCCGATCCATCGCCTTTGCCTTGCGTTCCGTCTCGGTATCGGTGCCCGGAGGGGTGGTGTCGGGTCCGCTCGGGGATGATCTGTCCCATGGGGCACATGGGGCATGAGAAAGGGCGCGGGGCGGACATGGACGACGCCCTGGCGTGGGACGAGCGGTTGGCCTGGGCGTACGGACTGATTTCGAAGAATCCGGCCGAGCGGGCCGTCGCACTCGATCACTTGGCTTCCGCCCAGAAGGCGGCGGCGGAGGCCGTGGCGCGCTTCAACACGACGTTGATGTCGCTGCAGGAAGAGGGGGTGGAGGAACCGTACGAGGTTCCGGCTCTGCGGTCGGCCTGGGAGGAGCGGTTGCGGGCCGGGGCCCGTTCGCTGCCCGACGGTGTGTGGAACAGCCTGGATCACGAGGACATCGTCGAGTGGCCGGGGCTGCCCTACGCCCTGCTCTTCCTGGAGTGGGAGGCCCGGTATCCGGACGAGTGGACCCTCGCCGCCAAGGAGTGGGGGACGAAGGAGAAGCTCATCCGGGAACTGGCCGTGGACTCCGTCGGGCGGGATCCGGTGGCCCGGACCAAGCTGATCGACCTGGTGGAGATCGTCGTGCGGCGGGCCTATCGCTGCAAGGACCGCGAGTACGTGCGCGTGGCCCGGGTCGTCGACGGGCCTCCGCTGCGCGTGCGGCTGGAGGCGGCCCGGCGCTCGGAGAACCCCTGGGCGCAGCTGCACGCCGGGTACGTGCTGTGGCTTCTCGATCGGCCCGACGTGCCGAACAGCCCAATTGTCTGGCGTACCTGGCTGGCGGACGCCCAGCAGTGAGCAGCGACTAGCGGCGGCAACCTTTCCCTCGTCTGCTGCCACCCCTCTCTGACATCCCCCCCATCTCCCGTACAGGGAAGGTCAGATGAGCCGCAACAGCAGCAGCAGACGCAGTAGCGACAGTAGTGGCAGTGGTAGTGGCAGTGGCCAGGTAGGCAGTCGTCGGCGGTTCCTGGTCGGTTCTGCCGGGGTCGTCGGTGGCGGGGCCCTCGGGGTGCTCGGGCTGCCCGGGGCCGCGCAGGCCGCCGCGGCGGCGACCGGGACCCTCTACATCGCCAGTGACTCCACCGCGCAGACCTACAGCTCCGGCTACTACCCCCAGGCCGGCTGGGGCCAGAAGCTGTCCACGTACTTCACCTCGAACATCACCGTCGCCAACCGTGCCATCGGCGGGCGCAGTTCGCGTTCCTTCATCGAGCAGGGGCGGCTGGCCGCGATCCATCAGGTGATCAAGGCAGGCGACTACCTCTTCGTGCAGTTCGGGCACAACGACGCCACCGTGGGCAACGCCGAGCGGTACACCTCCCCGGCCGACTACAAGGAGTACCTGCGCAACGACTACATCCGGGGCACCCGCGCGCGGGGCGCGACCCCCGTCGTCGTGACGCCCGTCTCGCGGCGCTCCTACAACGCGACGACCGGGAAGTTCAACGTCTCCTTCCCCGCGTACGTGGATGCCGCGAAGGCGGTCGCGCAGGAGGAGGGCGCTCCGCTGGTCGACCTCTCGGCGGCCAGCCGCGCCTACCTCGACGGGATCGGCGTCGAGGCCTCCAAGGGGATCTTCCTGTGGCTGAACGCCGGGCAGTACCCGAACTTCCCGAACGGGGTGCAGGACAACACCCACTTCCAGGAGCGCGGCGCCGTCGAGATGGCCCGGCTCGTCGCCCGCGCGGTGGCGGGGCTGGGGTTGCCGCTGTCGGGAGAGGTGCTTCCGGGCCTCGCCCGACAGGGCGGGTATGCGGGCGGGCGGCTGGCGGGATCGGCGGGCTAGTCTCGGCTGATCGGCGGACGTGACCGTCGGACGTGGCCGTCGGGCGCGACAGCAGCAGGAGGCAGTGATGGCGAAGGTACCGACCGCGGTGGTGGCCGCGGGTGGGCTCGTCGGCGGGTACGGGGTCGCCCGCTGGACGAGGAAGCGGCAGCTCGGCGGGGTCGTGCTCGCCGCCGCCGGGGTGGCCGCCGCCCAGCAGTGGCGGCAGCAGGCCGGCGGGCGGGCCGCCGGGGCACTGACCGCCGCGTACGTCGTCGCCTTCGCCGGATCCCATCCGCTCGCCAAGAAGGTCGGGGCGTGGCCTGCGGTGTTCGGGGCAGCCGGGGCCGTCGCCCTGGCGTCGTGGGCCGTGGCCGACCGGCGGGGCTGACCTGCGGGATCGACCGGCAGGGCTGACAGGCGGGGCTGACCGGTAGGGCTGATCGGCGGGGCTGATCGGTAGGGCTGAGAGCCTGCCCGCCGCGGCGCCACTTGCTCCGGTTCGGCCCGCTCCCCGGGCTCAGCCTCGCCGAGCCCCGCTCAGCCCGGCGAGATCGGAGTCCGCCGGGCGGGCGAGATCGGTGTCGATCGGCCGGGCGAGATCGGTGTCGATCGGCCGGGCGAAGTCGCTCTCCGTGCCCTCCGGCGCTCCCCGGAACGCCCTCCGGTACGCCTGCGGGCTCGTCCCCACCACCCTCTTGAACCGGTCCCGGAAGGCGGTCGGCGAGCCGAACCCCGCCTGCACCGCGATCCGTTCGACGGGGTGGGACGTGTTCTCCAGGAGGTGCTGGGCCCTGCGCACCCGCGCCAGGTGCAGCCACTGCAGGGGTGTCGTACCGGTCTGCTCGCGGAAACGGCGGTTGAGCGTACGGGCGCTGGTGCCCGCCCGGGTGGCGATGTCGTCCAGCGTCAGATCGCGGCCGGCGTTCTCCTCCAGCCAGTTCAGCAGGGGTTCCATCGTCGTGCCCGCCGGGGCCGGGGGCTGGGTGTGGACGATGAACTGGGCCTGCCCGCCCTCCCGTTCGAGTGGCATGACGGACATCCGGGCCGCGTGGGCGGCGACGGCCGAGCCGTAGTCCTTGCGGATCATGTGCAGGCACATGTCCATCGCCGCGGCGGCGCCCGCCGAGGTGAGGAACTGGCCGTTGTCGACGTAGAGGACGTTCGGGTCGACCGCCACCGCCGGATGCATGGCCGCCAGGTCCGCGGCGGCGATCCAGTGCGTGGTCGCCCGCTGCCCGTCGAGCAGCCCGGTGGCGGCGAAGATGAACGCGCCGACGCAGATCGAGGCGATGCGCGTCCCGTTCGCCGCCGCCGCGCGCAGAGCTTCGGCCACCCCGGGCGGCAGCGGGGAGGTCGGGTCGGTGGTGCCGGGCACGATGATCGTGTCCGCCTCGGCCAGCGCCTCAAGCCCGTACGGCGCCCGTACGGTGAACGCCCCCGCGCTCACCTCCTCGGCCGGTGAGCAGACCTTGATCCGGTAGGGCGCGCGGCCGTCGGGCAGCCGGGCCCAGTTGAAGGTGTCGATCGGGGCGGAGAGATCGAACGGGATGACCTGGTCGAGCGCCAGTACGGCCACGGTGTGCATGGCGAAAGAATAGGCAGGCAACGGATTACGGCCAAGCGGGGGCCCCGGGGGGGGTGGAGGGCCCGAGCCCTGTTCCGCGAGCGTGAACCTCTGCGCTGCGGGAGCGGGGATCGCCCTGTCCCGCGCCTGGCGAGAATCCGTTGAAGGCTGGCGATACCGCCACTTCCCGAAGATCCGGTACGCCGCCTACCGTCCCCTCGTGACCAAGTTCCTCCTCGTCCTCCACGTCCTCGTCGCGATCGTCGCCGTCGGTCCCGTCACCGTCGCGGCCAGCATGTTCCCGCCCAGCGCCCGGCGGGCCCTCGCCGAACCGGACAACCCGCGGGCCACGGAGACCGTGCGCCTGCTGCACCGGATCTGCCGGGTGTACGCGGGCCTGGGCATCGCCGTTCCCGTCCTCGGCATGGCCACGGCGCTCAGCATGGGCGTGCTCTACGACACCTGGCTGATCGTCTCGATGGTCCTGACCGGGATCGCGGCGGCCGTCCTGCTGGCGCTGGTGCTGCCGCGTCAGGAGGAGATCATCGAAGCGGTGGGGCCCGCGTCCGCCGCACCCGCCGCATCCGCCGCCTCCACCGAGGTCGCCGCCTCCACCGCCTCCACCGCCTCCACCGCCTCCACCGAGGTCGCCGTGAACCCGCGGGTGACCGTTCAACTCGCCATGTTCACCGGCATCTTCAACCTGCTCTGGGCCACCGTCACGATCCTCATGATCGTGCGGCCCGGGTCCACGACGGGCGCCTGACGCTCACACCCGCTGCTGGTGCCGCTGCTGCCGGGCCTGCGACTGGGTGTGAGACTCCGGCTGTGGCTGGGACTGCGGCTGCGACTGGGGCTGGAGCTGATGGGCGAAGACCAGTCCGTCCAGCGACTCCTCCGCGTCCGCCCTGAGCCGCCGGCCCACGGACGTCGCGACGAGCACGCCCGCGGCGATCACGAGTGTGGAGGACGCCCAGATCAGCTGCCAGGGCCAGCCGGGCATCTCGGCCGGCTCGGGCGGCTCCGGGTGCGTGTGGAACGAGAGGTACATGAGCGCGGCCGGGGGCACCGCCACCAGCAGCAGGGGCCAGGCGAGGGCGTCACGGTGGCCGAAGTAGACGGCCAGCAGGAGCAGCAGCACGGCCAGGACCGCCACTCCGAACACGGTCACCGGCGTCGCCTCCGTGGTCGAACCGGGTGACGCGGGGTGGTCGCGCAGATCCCTGGGCAGGCAGAGGAGGTACGCCGCCGAGGACACGGCGGCACCCAGCAGGCGGGTCGACCAGCGTTCCGTCCAGGGGCGCTTCGACAGCGGGCCCAGCAGCTTCTCGGTCATGGGAACAAAGGTGCCTCCGTCGCACACGCGGCCGACAGAGTACGCGTACTCAGTTCGCCGGTTCTGTCAGACAGGCCCTAGGAGGCTTCCGCCGTCGACAGGGGGCTGGCGATGTCCTCCAGGGAACGGCCCTCCGCCCGTACCGCGAGCAGCGCCGCGACGAGGCCCGCCGCGCACATCAGACCGGCGCCGATCTGGAAGGCGAGGACCGTGTCGCCGACGACACCCGTGCTGGTCAGCTCCGAGAAGATCAGCGGGCCGCTGATACCGCCCGCCGCGGTGCCGATGGCGTAGAAGAAGGCGATGGCCATCGCGCGGGTCTCCATCGGGAAGATCTCGGAGACCGTCAGATACGCGCTGCTCGCGCCCGCCGAGGCGAAGAACAGGACCACGCACCAGCAGGCGGTCAGGGTGGTCGCGGTCAGCGAGCCCCGGTCGAAGAGCCAGGCCGTGCCGAAGAGCAGGATGCCGGAGAGCAGATACGTGGACGAGATCATGATCCGGCGGCCCACGGTGTCGAAGAACTTGCCGAGGAGCAGCGGGCCGAGGAAGTTGCCGACCGCGATGACGGCGAAGTAGTAACCGGTGCTGCCGGTCGGGACGTCGAAGAACGTGGTGAGGATCGCGCCGAAGCCGAAGGTGATCGCGTTGTAGAGGAACGCCTGCCCGATGAAGAGGGAGAGGCCGAGGACGGCGCGCTTGCGGTACGTCGTGAAGACCGTGCGGGCGATCATGCCGAAGCCGATGCTCTTGCGCTGGTGGATGGTGATCTCACCGGCGGGCGGTGGCAGTTCGCGTCCCGTCTCCTCCTTGATCTGCCGCTCGGCCTCGGTGACCAGCCGTTCCGCCTCCTCCCCCTTGCCGTGGATGAACAGCCAGCGCGGGCTCTCGGGGACGTTGCGGCGTACGAGGAGGATCACCAGGCCGAGGACGACACCGAGGACGAAGGTGAGCCGCCAGCCGACGTTCATCGCGAACAGGTCCGTGTTCAGCGCGACGATCGACAGGAGCGAGCCGGCGATCGCGCCCAGCCAGAAGCTGCCGTTGATGATCAGGTCGACGCGCCCGCGGTACTTCGAGGGGATCAGTTCGTCGATCGCCGAGTTGATGGCCGCGTACTCGCCGCCGATGCCGAAGCCGGTGAAGAAGCGGAAGAGGAGGAACCACCATACGGAGAACGAGAGGGCCGTCATGGCGGTGGCCGCGAGATAGACGGCCAGGGTGACCATGAACAGCTTGCGGCGGCCGAACTTGTCCGTCAGCCGACCGAAGAACAGGGCGCCCGCGCAGGCTCCTGCCACGTACAGGGCGGCGGCGATGCCGGTGACCTGGGCGGCCGAGATGGGCAGTCCGCTGCCTTCCTCGGAGAGCCGGCCGGCGATGTTGCCGACGACGGTGACTTCGAGGCCGTCCAGGATCCAGACCGTGCCGAGGCCGATGACGATGGTCCAGTGCCAGCGGGACCAGGGCAGGCGGTCCAGTCGGGCGGGCACGGCGGTGGTGACGGCTCCGGTCTCCGCGGACCCGGCATCGGTGACGGCCATGGCACCCCTCCTTGCGGTTCGGGAACATCTCCCCGAGTTCCCCGATCCGCCGACCTCTCACCTGGCCGGTGGGGGGCGCTCTGCGGGTTGTGCGTTGGCTGCGGGCCGGTGGGGGTTGCTCGCGCCGTTCCCCGCGCCCCTTGGAAGGAGGGGCTGCGCCCCTTCAGGGGCGCGGGGAACTGCGCGGCCAGCCACAGCGCGCCCGCGGATGAACGCACAACCCGCGGAAGCGAACCCGTCACGCCCCCAGCGCCTTGGACACCGCATAGATCAGAAGGCCCGCCAGCGAGCCAACAACCGTGCCGTTGATCCGGATGAACTGCAGATCCCGCCCGATGTGCGCCTCGATCTTCCGAGACGTATGCTCCGCGTCCCACCCGGCGACCGTCTCGGTGATGAGCGAGGTGATCTCGTCGCGGTACGTCGTCACGACGTACACCGCCGCCCCCTCGACCCACCCGTCGACCTTGCCCTGCAGCCGCGCGTCGGTCGCCATCCGCGTCCCGAGGGACAGCAGCGACGCCCGTACCCGCAGCCGCAGCTCACTGCGCTCGTCCTCCGCCGCGGACACGATCATCCGCCGTACGGAGGACCATGTGGAGGCGATCAGGTCCTGGACCTCGCCCCGGCCGAGGACCTCGCGCTTGAGGTTCTCCACCCGCGCCCGGGTGTCGGTGTCGGACTGCAGGTCGGAGGCGAAGTCGGTGAGGAACCGGTCGAGGGCGCCACGCGCCGGATGGGCGGGCATGTCGCGCATCTCGGTGACGAAACGCAGCAGCTCCTTGTAGACGCGCTCCCCGACCCGCTTGTCGACGAAGCGCGGGGTCCAGCCGGGAGCGCCGCCCTGTACGGCGTCCATCACCTGCTCGTTGTGGAGGACGAGCCAGTCGTGGGCGCGTACGCAGATCAGGTCGACGACCCGCCGGTGGCCGCCGTCCGCGACGACCTTCTCCAGTGTCTTCCCTATGCCGGGGGCGATCTCCTGGGCGTCGGCCCGTCGGTTGATGGCCTCGCCGACAACGGCCTGCACGTCCGAGTCGCGGAGTACCGCGAGGGCTCCCCTGAGCGCGGTGGCCAGTTCCTCGGTCACCCGGTCGGCGTGCTCGGGCAGGGCCAGCCAGGTGCCGAGCCGGCTGCCGATGCCGACGGCGCGCAGCCGCTGCCGTACGACGTCCTGCGAGAGGAAGTTCTCGCCGACGAACTCGCCCAGCGACACGCCGAGCTGGTCCTTCTTGGTCGGGATGATCGCGGTGTGCGGGATGGGCAGGCCCATGGGCCGCCGGAACAGTGCGGTGACGGCGAACCAGTCGGCGAGCGCGCCCACCATGCCGGCCTCGGCGGCGGCGGCCACGTACCCCGTCCAGGCGCCCGCGCCGGAGTTTCCGGCCCATTTGGCGAGTACGTAGACGACGGCGACGAACAGCAGCAGTCCGGTCGCCATGAGTTTCATGCGGCGGACCCCGCGGAACTTCTCCTCGTCGGCGGGGCTGAACGAGTTCATCGCCCGGTTCGGCGCGGCGCGGCCGGGCCCCGTGGCTCCCGGGGCCGCCGTGGCCGGCCCCTCGGCCCCGACGGCGCTCGCGGGGCTCGTGGGGTTCGCCACACCGTCGGCGTGGGAAGGCTGCCCTTCCGGGCCCGTTTCCCCTGTTTCGTCCTCTTTCGTTCGTTCCATCCGCTCCATCCGTTCCCGGTCCCCCATAACGCATTGTTCCAACCTGACCGACTCCTGGAACGGAACAGGAGTTCCCCGCGTCTGTCCGGGCGGGGGATTTCACCGGGGCCCAGGGGTCCTGGGGTGTCCCGAGGGGTCCTGTCGGGTTCCTCCCGCGTCATGCCTCATCATGGGGTCATCACACCGGAGCTCCGGGCTCCCACTTTTCCGAGGAGATACGCACCGCATGACCAAGCGTCACGGTTATGCCTTGCTGGCCGCGATCGTCGCTGTGATCGTCGCCATTTCGACCGCCATATACGTCGGAGTCGCCGCCGACGACGGCGGGGAGACCACGGCCGTCGTCGGCGGCCGGACCCCGCACAACTCGGCGGCCCCCGCCTCCGTCGGCACCTGGGTGGGCGCCTGGTCGGCGTCCCCCGCCGGATCGGAGCCCGGCACCGAGGCGAACGGCATGGCGGGCCGCTCCGTACGCAACGTGGTGCACGTCGGCGTCGGCGGCACCGCGGCCCGGATCACCCTGTCCAACCTGTACGGGCAGCAGCCGCTCAGCATCACGCACGCCTCGGTCGCCGTCGCGGCCACCGCGAACAACGCCGCCGCGACCGCCGACACCATGCGGCGCCTCACCTTCGGGGGCCGTCCCTCGGTGGTCGTGCCCGCCGGGCAGCAGGTCGTCAGCGACGCCGTACGGCTGCTGGTCCCGCACGGCAGCGACGTGCTGGTGACGACGTACTCGCCGACCCCGTCGGGGCCCGTCACCTACCACCCGCAGGCGCGGCAGATCTCGTACACCGCGGAGGGCGACCGTACGGAGGACGTCAGCGGGGCCGCGTACACCGGGCAGACGCCCTACTGGCGGTATCTGACCGCGCTGGACGTGCTCAGCAACGAGTCGCAGGGCACCGTCGTCGTCATCGGCGACTCGCTCACCGACGGTGTGACCTCGACCGTGGGCGAGAACCGGCGCTGGACCGACGTCCTCGGCGAACGGCTGCACGCGGCCGGCTCCGACGGGCCCCGCTACAGCGTGGTCAACCAGGGGATCAGCGGCAACCGCGTCCTGGCCAGCGGGCTCGGGCGGCCCGCCGAGAATCCGAGCGGGCTGATCCGCTTCGACCGTGACGTGCTCGGCCGCACCAACGTCAAGGCGGTCGTGATCGCCCTCGGCGTCAACGACATCCTGCGGACGCCGAACCAGACCGACGCGAACCGGATCACCGCGGGATTGCGTGAGCTGAAGCGGTTGGCGCATGCGCGGGGGCTGCGGGTCGTGGGGGCGACGCTCATGCCGTTCCAGGGGCATCGGGGGTACCGGCCGTATCTGGAGGACACGCGGCAGGCCGTCAACGCGCAGATCCGTGCGGGGAAAGTCTTCGACGACTACGCCGACTTCGACAAGGCGTTGCGGGATCCGTACAGCCCTCGGCGGCTGCGGTCCGACTACGACTCGGGGGATCATCTGCACCCGAGCGACAAGGGGTACCGGCGGATGGCGGACATCTTCGACCTGTCCGACCTCAAGGGTTCGGCCCCGGCCCAGCTCTAGCCCCACCGGGCGGGGGCTTGCAGGCCGCCTGCGGCCCGGTGGGGGTTGCCCGCGCAGTTCCCCGCGCCCCTGAAGGGGCGCAGCCCCTCTTAGGGGCGCGGGGAACTGCGCAGTCTTTCGTCTTTTAGGGGCGCGGGGAACTGCGCGGCCAGCCACGACGGGCCCGCAGGCGACCGAACAACCCGCGGAAGCGTAAGGGGGCCGAGGGGGCACCCCCCTCAGTCCAGGCCCGGTTCCAGTTCCTCCCGTCGCGCGGCCTTGCGTTCAAGCTTCTCCCGCCGCCGCTCCTCGCGGAGGCGAAGCCGCTCCGCCTTCGAGATCTTCCGCTCCACCCCGACCCCGCCCCAGAACGCGAACCCGGTCACCACGACCCGCGGAGCGCCCGGTTCGCCCGCGACCCCCTCCTGACCGTGGTCGAAGCCGCCCATGACGCCGATCCCCCGGGTCACGACCTCGACCCCCGGCGGGACCACCACGTTCAACCCGCCCATGACGGCGACGCAGTTGACGACGACCTCGCCGTCCGCGAAGTTCGCCTCGCGCAGGTCCACGACGCCACCGCCCCAGAACGCGAAGCAGTTGAACCGCTTGGGCATGGTCCAGTGCCCTCTGCGCTCGAACCCCGACATGACGGCGACGCCCCACCGGGACGTGCCCTCACCGCCGACGATCCGGCCCGCCCAGTCCCCCGTACCGACGGCGCCCGCGGGCCGCTTGACCATCGACACGGCGGGAGCGGGGGCCGGGACGCCCGCCGCGGGCAGGTCGCGGGTGATCGGCTCCAGCTCCCCGTACGTACGCGCCTTGTACGTGGTTTCCAGCCGCTCCTCGAACTCCGCCATGTCCAGGCGGCCCTCGGCGAGGGCGTCCCTCAGCACTTCGGCGACCTGTTCGCGGTCGGCGTCGGAGGCGCGCAACTCGGGGAGTGAGCCGGAAGGTTCGGCCGGGAGTTCGTCCGTCATGGACAGAAGCCTACGAGGTTGCCTTGCCCGCGTACATGCGGCTGATGACCGCCTCGATGTCGGGTTCCCGCACCGACAGGTCGACCAGCGGATACTCCGCCGCGATCCGCGCCACCAGCGGCGCCGCCGACTGCGCCGCCGGGAAGGCGAGCCACTGCCGGGGCCCCTCGACCTTCACCACCCGCGCCGACTCCACGTCGATGGGCGGCAGTTCGCGCTCCAGGTCCACGACCAGCGTCCGCTCGCTCTCGCCGATCTCGTGCAGCCCGGTCAGCGGACCGTCGTACATCAGGCGTCCGTGGTCGATGACCATCACCCGCCGGCACAACTGCTCGATGTCGGAGAGGTCGTGGGTCGTCAGGAGCACGGTCGTGCCGCGCTCCGCGTTGAGGTCGCGCAGGAACTCCCGTACCCGCACCTTGCTGACCACGTCGAGCCCGATCGTCGGCTCGTCGAGATACAGCACCTCGGGGTCGTGCAGCAGTGCCGCCGCGATGTCCCCGCGCATCCGCTGCCCGAGCGAGAGCTGCCGTACGGGTACGTCGAGGAGTTCGCCCAGTTCGAGGAGTTCGACGCACCGGTCGAGGTTCTCCGCGTACCGGGCGTCGGGAATCCGGTACATGCGGTGCATCAGCCGGTACGAGTCGATCAGCGGGAGGTCCCACCACAGGGTGGTCCGCTGCCCGAAGACGACACCGATGCGCTGCGCGAGCCGGGTGCGTTCGCGGGAGGGGTCGATGCCCGCGACGCGCAGGCGTCCGCCGCTGGGCGTGAGGATGCCGGTGAGCATCTTGATGGTGGTGGACTTCCCGGCGCCGTTCGGCCCGATGTAGCCGACCATCTCGCCGCGCGACACGGTGAAGGAGATCGAGTCGACCGCCCGCACCTGCCGCCGTTCGCTGCGCAGGAAGCCGGTCTTCTTGCGTACGTCGAAGACCTTCTCCACGGCGTCGAGGCTGATGAAGTCGCCGTTCGAGCCGGTCGGGACGGTCGGTTCGGTGTCCGTGTGCGTGTGCGTGAATTTCATGTGCGGCTAGCTCCCCGTGCTGCGGTACGAACGAAGGCCCGCCCGCCATGCGAGCCCCGAGAGCCCGCAGCAGGCGACGGCCACGAGTGGCGACACGAACGCGGTCCACTCCGGCAGGTCGAGCGGATACGGCAGCCCGAGCACGTACAGCGCGGGCAGCCAGTTGACGAAGGCCAGCGGCAGCACGAAGGTCACCCCGCGCACCAGGTCCTTCGCGAAGACGGTCGGCGGGTACTGCAGCAGCGTGGTGCCGCCGTACGTGAACGAGTTCTGCACCTGGGACGCGTCCTGCGCCACGAACTGGAAGGCCCCGCCCGCCACGAACACCGACGAGAAGATGGCGGCCCCGCTGACCACCATCACCGGCATCAGCAGCACCTTCGCCGGGGTCCAGTCGATGTCGACCACGACGAGCGCGTACCCGAGGACCAGCAGCCCCTGGGTGATCCGGCCCAGGCGCCGCAGCGCGAACCGGTCCGCGGCGACCTGCGCGAGCACCGGCGCGGGGCGTACGAGCAGGGTGTCGAGCGTGCCGTCCCGCACCCGCTGCCCGAGGCGGTCCATCGAGCCGAGCGTCAGATCGGCGATGCCGAACGCCGCGCTGGACAGCCCGTACAGGAACGCCACCTCGCCGAGCGAGTAGCCGCCGAGCTGGTCGACGCGCGAGAACATCAGCAGGATCGCGACGAAGTCGAGCACGGTCCCGGCGAAGTTGCCGAAGAGGGTCATCGCGAAGGACGCGCGGTACGCCATCGTCGAGCGGATCCACATCCAGGCGATGAGCCGGTAGGCCCGCAGCCCGTCCACCAGCCGTGACCCGTACGTCGGCGCGGACCCGAAGCCGCTGTCGGGCCCGGAGCCGGAGCCTGAGCCGGTACCGCCGCCGGAGCCGGTCTTCTCCCGCAGGTCAGCCACCTTGGACCACCACCCTCCGTGTCGCCGCCGACTGGACCAGCCGGCCCACCGCCAGCAGCCCGACGGCCCAGGCGGTCTGGAAGGCGTACGTACGCAGCAGCGCGAAGCCCGTGCGCTCGCCCAGCAGCACGTCCGCCGGGGCCTGGATCAGCGCCGACCAGGGCAGTACGCGGGCCAGTTCGCCGAGCGCGCCCGGGAAGACGTTCAGCGGCAGGGTCATCCCGGAGAAGAACAGTCCCGCCAGCACGGCCAGCTGCTGCACCCCCGCCCCGTCCATGAACCAGAACGCCGCCAGCGCCACGAGATAGCGGATCGCGTAACTCACCAGCACCCCCAGCACCACGGCGACGAGGAACGCCAGCCAGGTCCCGGCGTCCACGGGCAGCGCGAGCTGGAAGACGAGCCCGCCGAACACCATCGGCACCACACCGCGCCCCAGCAGCTGGAACGCGGCCCGTCCCGCGTCCGCCGCCAGCCACCACGCCTGGAGGTCCACGGGCCGGTAGAGGTCGATCGCGATGTCACCCGTACGGATTCTCTCGATCAGCTCGTCCTCGAAGCCGCCGCCCATCACCGCGACCACCGCCAGCAGCCCCTGCCCCACCCACACGTACGTCACCGCCTGGGCCTGGTCGTACCCGCCGAGACCTGGTCTCTCGTCCCACAGCGCGATGTACGTGTACGCCAGGATCAGCCCGAAAACCGTGTTGGTGAACACACCCGCGGCGGTGGCCACCCGATAGGTCGCGTACCGCCGGAACCCGCCCGCCGCGACGGCCGCGTACAACCTCCAAGCCCGCACCACGAAGCCTCTCCAGCCGTTCTGAGCCAAAGCGCTGGAGCCTAGTCCGGGGCCGGTACCGCGTGCCAGGCATTTTCTCCTGGGACGCGTGCCACGCACCGGGAACGATTCACCGGATGGGACAGTCTTCAAGGGAGGGCGCAGCAGGCGTACGAGGGCGTACCAGACGTACGACGTGAAACGGGAGCACGGCACAAGATGAACGACCAGCCGCAGCCGCAGCAGCCGAGCGAGGGCTGGGCACCGCGAGATCCCGACTCCGCCTCGGCGGCCGCGTCGGAACCACCGGGCACATCTGGCGCATCGGGCGCTTCGGGTAAGCCGAGTGAGCCGGGCGCGCCCGGCAAGGCGTCGGGGACGGCGCCGGACACCGCACCGGACACGGCACCGAACACTGCACGGGCCGCGTCGGGCGGGACGACGGACGCACCGGACGGATCGGGCGGACCGGGCGACCCGGCCGCGCGGGACGACGCGACCGTCGCGCTGACGGCCGCGTCCGTCGACGCGGGAGCCGCACCCGGTGAACAGCCCGAGGAGCCCGGGAAGCCCGCGAAGGAGAAGAAGGCCAAGCGGCCCAAGCGCACCGGCTGGAAGCGGCTGATCCCGACCTGGCGGATGGTGCTCGGCACGTTCGTCGGCGTGGTCCTGCTGCTCGTCGGCGCGTTCGCGCTCGGCTACTACCTGGTGAAGATCCCGTCGGCGAACGCGACCGCGATCAAGCAGAGCAACGTGTACCTGTACGCGGACGGCAGCCAACTCGCCCGCGACGGCGAGGTGAACCGCGAGAACGTGGACCTGTCCCTGATCTCCAAGGACGCCCAGCACGCGGTGCTCGCCGCCGAGGACCGCGACTTCTACACCGAGTCCGCGGTCGACCCCAAGGCGATGCTCCGCGCGGGCTGGAACACCGCGACCGGCAAGGGCAAGCAGTCCGGCTCGACGATCACCCAGCAGTACGTGAAGAACTACTACCTGGCTCAGGAGCAGACGGTCACGCGGAAGGTGAAGGAGTTCTTCATCTCCATCAAGCTGGACCGTGAGAAGAGCAAGGACGACATCCTTGAGGGCTACCTCAACACCAGCTACTTCGGCCGCAACGCGTACGGCATCCAGGCCGCGGCCCAGGCCTACTACGGCGTCGACGCCAAGGGCCTGTCGGCCGGGCAGGGCGCCTACCTGGCGGCGCTCCTGAACGCGCCGAGCGAGTACGACGTGGTCGCGCACCCCGAGAACAAGCCGGCCGCGCTGGCCCGCTGGAACTACGTGCTCGACGGCATGGTCAAGAAGAAGTGGATCAGCCAGTCGGCGCGGGCGGACGTCGAGTTCCCGGCGCCCAAGGAGACGGTGGTCGCGGCCGGGATGTCGGGCCAGCGCGGCTACATCGTCAAGGCCGTCAACGACTACCTCGCCGACAACAAGATCCTCGGCGAGGACGCGCTGAACGCGGGCGGCTACCGCATCACGACCACCCTGCAGAAGCCCAAGCAGGACGCCTTCGTGAAGGCCGTCGACGACCAGGTGATGGACGAACTCGACAAGAAGGACCGCAAGGTCGACAACTACGTCCGCGCGGGCGGCGCCTCCATCGACCCGAAGACCGGCAAGGTCCTCGCGATGTACGGCGGCATCGACTACACGAAGCAGTACTACAACAACGCCACGCGCCGGGACTACCAGGTCGGCTCCATCTTCAAGCCGTTCGTGTTCACCTCGGCCGTGCAGAACGACTCGGTCACCCAGGACGGCCGCACGATCACCCCGAACACCGTCTACGACGGCACGAACAAGCGGCCCGTGCAGGGCTGGGACGGCGGCACGTACGCCCCGGAGAACGAGGACCAGGTCTCGTACGGCCAGATCCCGGTCCGTACCGCCACCGACAAGTCCGTGAACTCCGTGTACGCGCAAATGGCCGTGGACGTCGGCTCCGCGAAGGTCGAGCAGACCGCCGTCGACCTCGGCATCCCGGCCGACACCCCCGACCTGAACGCGTCCCCGTCCATCGCGCTCGGCACAGCCACCGCGAGCGTCCTCGACATGACGGAGGCGTACGCGACCCTCGCCAACCACGGCAAGCACGGCACGTACACGATGATCGAGAAGGTCACCAAGGACGGCTCCGAGGACGTGAAGCTGCCGGACGAGAAGACCGAGCAGGCCGTCAGCCGGGAGTCCGCCGACACGACGACGTCGATCCTGCAGAGCGTCGTCGAGGGCGGCACGGGTACGGCCGCGCAGGCCGCCGGGCGTCCCGTGGCGGGCAAGACGGGCACCGCGGAGGACGACAAGGCGGCCTGGTTCGCGGGCTACACCCCGAACCTCGCCACGGTCGTCGCCGTGATGGGCCAGGACCCCGACACCGGCGCCCACAAGTCGCTGTACGGGGCGCTCGGGCAGGCGCGTATCAACGGCGGCGGATACCCGGCGCAGATCTGGGCCCAGTACACCAAGGCCGCGCTGAAGGGTGTCGCGGTCAAGGACTTCGACCTGAAACTCCAGGACGGCGCCGAGGAGCAGGAGCTCCCGCCGGCCGACCCCGACGAGGACGCGACCGCCACGGGCGGCACCACCGACACGGGCGGTACGACCACCGGAGGCGAGGAGACCCCGGGCACCCAGGGCCAGGACAACGGCGGCACCACCACCGACGGGGGCACCACCGACACCGGCGGCACGACCACCGGAGGCGGCGGCACCACCACGGACGGCGGTACCACCGGCACCGGCGGCACGACGACCGACGGCGGTGCGACCACCGACGGCGGCACGGGTGGCACCACCGGGGACGGCGGTGCCACAACGGACGGCGGGACGGGCGGCACCACCGGGGACGGCGGGGTCGGGAGCACGGGGACGACGTTCGGGGACTTCCCGTAGCCCCGGCCGCCCGTCGAGTGACTGGTGACTGGTGCTTAGTGGCTGGTGGTCAGTGGCCGGAGGTCGCCTTCAGCCCGACCACGGCCACCAGCAGCAGACAGACGAAGAAGATCCGGGCGGCGGTCGTCGGTTCACCGAGCACCGCCATGCCGTACACCGCCGCCCCGGCCGCGCCGATGCCCACCCAGACGCCGTACGCGGTACCGATGGGCAGTGTCTTCGCCGCGTACGACAGCAGCAACATGCTGGCGACGATGCCGGCGCCGGTGAACACGCTGGGCACGAGCCGCGTGAACCCGTCGGTGTACTTCATACCGACCGACCAGCCGACTTCGAGCAGACCGGCGACGACAAGCAGGACCCAGGCCATGGGGCACCTCCGTGAAGGAATCAACAGGGGTGCGTCGTCTTTTCCTGCCCGGTACGGCGCGTCTCGTCGGGTTGCTTCCAAGGTAGCAAGGAGCAGGCGGAAGGGGCTGGTGACGATGGTCACCAGCCCCTTCGGCCGTTCCTGCCGCTCATGAAGATCTGTCTGAAGATCTGCATGAAGACCTGTATGAAGATCTAGAGGTACAGGCCGGTGGAGTCCTCGGACCCCTCGAACCGGTCCGCGGCGACGGCGTGCAGATCCCGCTCGCGCATCAGCACGTACGCGGTACCGCGCACCTCGACCTCGGCACGGTCCTCCGGGTCGTACAGCACCCGGTCACCCGGCTCCACCGTCCGTACGTTCTGCCCGACCGCCACGACCTCGGCCCAGGCAAGCCGCCGGCCCACCGCCGCGGTCGCGGGGATCAGGATGCCGCCACCGGACCGGCGCTCACCCTCGGCGGCGTCCTGCCGCACGAGCACACGGTCGTGCAGCATCCGGATGGGCAGCTTGTCGTGCTGGCTGCTGGGCTCAGTCCTCTTGGCGCTCACGGTCCGAATTTACCTGCCTTCGCGCCACTCGTACGTGGGTGGGTCGTACGTAGTGGGCCGCGGCCGGGCCGGCCCGGCTCAGCGCCTGCGGCGCCTGGTGTTCAGGGTGAGCAGTCCGACGACGCCGACCACCACGAGGGCCACGGGCACGATGCGGTCCAGCCGCGGCGCCCCGTCCTCCGTGACGAACTGGCCCTTCACGTCGTCGACGACGCGGTTGACGCCGACGTAGGCGCGTCCGAGGGTGTGGTCGACGCTGGACGCCACCTTGGCCTTGGCGTCCCCGACGATGGTCTTCGGGTGCACCCGGACCCCGATCTCGTCGAGCGTCTCGGCGAGGGTTTCGCGACGGCGTTTGATGTCCGCCTCGATCTGCGCCGGAGTCCTGGTGTCCGGCGTGCTCGACGTGTCCGACACGCGCTGCCTCCGTAATCGTGGTCGTTTCTTCCCGTGGCCGGTCCATGGCCGGTTCCTGTCGGCCCTGTACCTGATCGACAGTCTGTCAGCTTCACCCTCCGCGCACCGCCCGGCACCCCCATTACGCTCGGTTCCGTATCCACCACCTCGCAAGGAGACCGAACCGAGATGAGCGAGCGACTCCAGCCCGGCGACACCGCCCCCGCCTTCACCCTGCCCGACGCCGACGGCAACGAGGTGTCCCTTGCCGACCACAAGGGCCGCAAGGTCATCGTGTACTTCTACCCGTCCGCCCTCACTCCGGGCTGCACCAAGCAGGCCTGCGACTTCACCGACAACCTGGACCTGCTCGCGGGCGCCGGCTACGACGTCATCGGCGTCTCCCCCGACAAGCCGGAGAAACTCGCCAAGTTCCGCGAGCAGGAGAACCTGAAGGTCACCCTGGTCGCCGACCCGGACAAGACGGTCCTGGACGCGTACGGCGCGTTCGGCGAGAAGAAGAACTACGGCAAGACCTACATGGGCGTCATCCGCTCCACGATCGTGGTGGACGAGGAGGGCAAGGTGGAACGGGCCCTGTACAACGTCCGCGCAACGGGCCACGTCGCCAAGATCATCAAGGACCTGGAGATCTGACGCCCCAGGTCCGCGGAGCAGTGGACCCGTAGACCCGTGGACCGCGTGACGCAAACCCCCGCCAACCACCGACCACTTGACCGGTACGATGGCATGCGCTGGCGGCGGTGGCGCAACGGTTGACGCAGCAGACTTAGGATCTGTGGCCCGTGAAACGGCTTGAGGGTTCGAATCCCTTCCGCCGCACGGCAGACGGCCTGTGAATCGAAGGACTGATTCACAGGCCGTTGCTTTGCGCCAAGCGTGGCACATGCCAGGTCCGAACTTCCGACCGTCCGGCTCTGTCAGCCCAGCAGTTCCCTCACCACCGGTACCAGTTCTCGGAACGCCTTGCCCCGGTGGCTGATCGCGTTCTTCTCGTCCGGGGTCAGTTCCGCGCAGGTGCGGGTGTCGCCGTCGGGCTGGAGGATCGGGTCGTAGCCGAAGCCGTTGGCGCCGGAGGGGGCGTGGCGCAGGGTGCCCCGCAGCCGGCCCTCGACCACGCGCTCGGTGCCGTCGGGCAGGGCGAGGGCGGCGGCGCAGGCGAAGTGGGCGGCGCGGTGGCCGTCGGCGATGTCGCCGAGCTGGGCGAGGAGGAGGGCGAGGTTGGCGCGGTCGTCACCGTGGGTGCCGGACCAGCGGGCGGAGAAGATGCCGGGGGCGCCGCCGAGTACGTCGACGCACAGGCCGGAGTCGTCGGCGACGGCCGGGAGTCCGGTGGCGCGGGCGAGGGCGTGGGCCTTGAGGAGCGCGTTCTCGGCGAAGGTGACGCCGGTCTCCTTGACGTCGGGGATCTCCGGGTAGGCGTCCGCGCCGACGAGTTCGTGGGGCAGATCCGACGCGGCGAGGATCGCCCTCAGCTCGGTGATCTTTCCGGGGTTGCGGGTGGCGAGGATCAGGCGGGTCATGGTGCTCACCCTAGCCAGGTGGACGCAGCTGTTCGCGTGCCGCCCGTGATCGTTCGCCGCCCGCGGGGGCCGGCCGGTGTCGCTACGGGGTGCAGACCTTGGTGAGTTCGCCCGCCGCGTCGGTGACGGGGCTGATGTCCGGGGTCGCGTCACCGTCGTTGATGGCGTCACGGACGTTGCCGACCGCCTTCTGGAGGTCGTCCACGGCCTTGTTGATGTCGGTGTCGTCGGTCTTGTCGCCGATGGTGTCGAGGTTCTTGTCGATCGAGTCGAGTGCCTCGTCGGCCTGCCTCGGGTCGTCGCCGGCGTTCTCCACGGCCTGCTGGAGGTCGGTGACGCTGTCGGCGATCGTGTCGGCGGTCTGGACGCAGTCGAGCGCCTTGTTGACGGCGTCGCAGCCGGTGGTGAGCCCGGCCGTCAGCGCGACGGCTGCCACTGCTGCGGCGACGGCGGTGATACGGCGTGGTCGGCGGCGGCTCGCGGCCATGGAACGGTCCTCCCGTGGTCAGGCCCCCGAGGGCCCCGTTTCGTAGGCCTCAGGGCCCCCGTTTGGTACTGGCCGGGCGAGACGGTGGTGTGCCGTTCGCCCGCACCTGTAGGGACGCGACCGCCGGTGCCGTGGTTGCCCGCGACCTGCGGCCTTCTTGGTACGTCCTTTACCTTTCGAGGACGGTATCAAGTGCCGTGCGCTGGGCGACAGCGAGTTCCGTGCAGCCCAGAACGGCCAGATCGAGAAGGGAGTTGAGCTCGTCGCGGTCGAACGGCTCGGCCTCGGCGGTGCCTTGGACCTCGACGAAGCGGCCGTCGCCGGTGCACACGACGTTCATGTCGGTGTCGGCGCGGACGTCCTCCTCGTAGCAGAGGTCGAGGAGGGGGAGGCCGCCGACGATGCCGACGGAGACGGCGCTGACCGTTCCGGTGAGGGGCTGCCGGTTGGCCTTGATGAGCTTCTTGCCCTGGGCCCAGGTGACGGCGTCGGCGAGGGCGACGTACGCGCCGGTGATGGCGGCGGTGCGGGTGCCTCCGTCGGCCTGGAGGACGTCGCAGTCCAGGACGATGGTGTTCTCGCCGAGCGCCTTGCAGTCGATGACCGCGCGCAGGGAGCGGCCGATGAGCCGACTGATCTCGTGGGTGCGGCCGCCGATCTTGCCGCGGACGGACTCGCGGTCGCCGCGGGAGTTGGTGGCGCGGGGAAGCATGGAGTACTCGGCGGTCACCCAGCCTTCGCCGCTGCCCTTGCGCCAGCGCGGGACGCCTTCGGTGACGGAGGCGGTGCAGAAGACCTTCGTGTCGCCGAAGGAGACGAGGACGGAGCCCTCGGCGTGCTTGCTCCAGCCGCGTTCGATGGTGATCGGGCGGAGCTGTTCGGGCGTGCGGCCGTCGATGCGAGACATGGCGAAGAGCCTAGTCGTATACGGGTGAGGGGCCGCCCCCGTATACGGAAGCGGCCCCTCGACCGGGTGGGACTTCGACGTCCGTCCCGGCAGTTACATCATGTCTTCGATGTCGGCGGCGATCGGGTCGGCGTCGGTGCCGATGACGACCTGGATCGCGGTGCCCATCTTGACGACGCCGTGGGCGCCCGCGGCCTTCAGGGCGGCCTCGTCGACCTTGCTCGGGTCGACGACCTCGGTGCGCAGCCGGGTGATGCAGCCCTCGACCTCTTCGATGTTGTCGATGCCACCGAGCCCGGCGACGATCTTCTCAGCCTTGCTGGCCATGTCCTTCTCCCTGATCCGAACCGCTTTGTCGCAGCGCTTTTTCGCAGTAACCCACAGTTGGCCCATCTTCGCGAGCGGCCACGTCGCCTCTGCCGAATGATGGCGATCACGACAGCGAGAACCGTTCACACATCGTTCGCTGACTGGTCTACACCAGTTTTCGGCGGCCGCCAAACCTGGGACGCAGGAGGACACCCATGAGTGCCGACAGCGCGGTCGTGCCCGCGCGCTCCCGGTGGAGCGATCTGTTCCAGGGGCTGCAGAAGATGGGCCGCAGCCTGCAATTGCCCATCGCGGTACTGCCGGCGGCGGGCATCCTCAACCGGCTGGGGCAGCCCGACGTGTTCGGGGCAGACGGTCTCGGCTGGACGAACGTCTCGAAGGTGATGGCGGGCGCGGGCGGCGCGCTGCTCGACGGTTCGCTCGGTCTGCCGCTGCTGTTCTGCATCGGTGTGGCGATCGGGATGGCGAAGAAGTCGGACGGTTCGACGGCGCTGGCGGCCACGGCCGGTTTCCTCGTCTACTACAGCGTGCTGCGGCAGTTCCCGGAGGACTGTGCGGACCAGGCGAAGGCGGTGGCGGCGGGCTGCCAGGCGCAGGACGGCACGGTGGCGGTCTTCACGTACCAGAATCCGGGTGTGTTCGGCGGTATCGCCATCGGGCTGATGGCGGCCTACTTCTGGCAGCGCTACCACCGCACGAGGCTCGTCGACTGGCTGGGCTTCTTCAACGGCCGCCGGCTGGTGCCGATCATCATGGCGTTCGTGGCGATCGCGTTCGCCGCGCTGTGCCTGTGGGTGTGGCCGCCGATCGGCCGGGGCCTGGAGGACTTCAGCGACTGGCTGGTGAGTCTGGGGGCGTGGGGTGCGGGTGTCTTCGGTATCGCCAACCGTGCGCTGCTGGTGATCGGGCTGCACCAGTTCCTGAACGTGCCCATCTGGTTCCAGTTCGGCAGCTTCACCAAGCCGGACGGGTCGGTCGTGCACGGTGACATCAACATGTTCCTGGCGGGCGACCCGAACGCGGGCCAGTTCACGTCCGGGTTCTTCCCCATCATGATGTTCGCGCTGCCTGCCGCGTGCCTGGCCATGACGCACTGCGCGAAGCCGCATCGCCGCAAGGAGATCGGGGGCCTGATGCTGTCGATCGCGCTGACCTCGTTCGTCACGGGCATCACGGAACCGATCGAGTACTCGTTCGTGTTCATCGCGCCGCTCCTGTACGCGGTCCACGCGGTGCTGACCGGTGTCTCCATGGCGGTGACGTGGGGGCTCGGGGTGCATGACGGTTTCAGCTTCTCGGCCGGTCTGATCGACTACGTCATCAACTGGAACCTCGCCACGAGACCCTGGGCGATCATCCCGATCGGGCTGTGTTTCGCGGTCGTCTACTACGCGGTCTTCCGTTTCGCGATCACGAAGTTCGATCTGCGGACGCCGGGGCGGGAGCCGGAGGACGAGGTCGAGGACGTGACGAAGGCGTAGCGCGCGGGCGAGGACCCCGTGCCCCGTGAAGGGCCCCCGGCCGACCGGTCCGGGGGCCCTTCGGCGTGCTCCCGGTTCGCGTTGATAACGATCTGAGCCGAGCCTCCCGCTATCGCCGGGGCCACAAAACTGGCGGGTTCCTTATCTCACCTTCACCGTGCTACAACAGGTCTACACCACTGAGTGGTGTAGACCACGCGGATGCTGTCCATCCCTCGTGCACCCTCTTGCTCTCCCTTTTTCTCTCCCTTTCCGTCCCCGGCAGCACGCAGCACATGGAGGAACAATGACCACCGCCACAGCTCCGGCGGCCCCCACGAAGAGGTGGGGCTCCGGCCTGCTCCAGGGCCTGCAGAAGGTCGGCCGCAGCCTGCAGCTCCCCATCGCCGTGCTGCCGGCCGCCGGCATCCTGCTCCGGCTCGGCCAGCCCGACGTGTTCGGCGCCGACGGACTCGGCTGGGACAAGGTCGCCTCCGTGTTCGCCACGGCCGGTGACGCGGTCTTCGCCAACCTGCCGCTGCTGTTCTGCGTCGGCATCGCCATCGGCTTCGCCAAGAAGTCCGACGGCTCCACCGCCCTCGCGGCGCTGGTCGGCTTCCTGGTCTACAAGAACGTGCTCACCGCGTTCCCGATCACCGACGCCAAGGTCCAGGACGGCGCGGACGTCGCCGCGACCTACAACGACCCCAAGGTCCTCGGCGGCATCGTGATGGGCCTGATAGCCGCCGTCACCTGGCAGCGGTTCCACCGCACCAAGCTGCCCGACTGGCTCGGCTTCTTCAACGGCCGTCGCCTCGTCCCGATCCTGATGGCCTTCATCGGCACCGCGGTCGGCGTCTTCTTCGGTCTGGTCTGGGAGCCCGTCGGCGACGTCATCACCAACTTCGGCGAGTGGATGACCGGCCTCGGCGCGGTCGGCGCGGGCATCTTCGGCGCGATCAACCGCGCGCTGCTCCCGGTCGGCATGCACCAGTTCGTCAACACCGTCGCCTGGCAGGAGATCGGCTCCTACAAGGACTCCGCGGGCGCCCTCTGGCACGGTGACCTGCCGCGCTTCTTCCACGGTGACCCGACCGCCGGTCAGTTCATGACGGGCTTCTTCCCCATCATGATGTTCGCGCTCCCGGCCGCGGCCCTCGCGATCACGCACTGCGCCCGCCCCGAGCGCCGCAAGGCCGTCGGCGGCATGATGATCTCCCTCGCGCTGACCTCGTTCGTCACCGGCATCACGGAGCCGATCGAGTTCTCGTTCATGTTCATCGCACCGCTCCTGTACGTGATCCACGCGGTCCTGACCGCCCTGTCGATGGCGATCACCTGGGCGCTGGGCGTGCACCACGGCTTCAGCTTCTCCGCCGGTGCCATCGACTACTTCCTGAACTGGAACCTCGCCACCAAGCCATGGCTGATCATCCCGATCGGTCTGGTCTTCGCGGCGGTCTACTACGTGACCTTCCGCTTCGCGATCATCAAGTTCAACCTCGCCACCCCGGGCCGCGAGCCCGACGAGGAGGTCGAGGACCTCACCAAGGCGTGAGTCCTCGCACGGCGTGACACAGCACAGGGCCCCCGGAGCGGATCTGCTCCGGGGGCCCTGTGCTGCTTCCGACTGTCGTCAGATGTCGTACGTCGCCCGAGGCGTCGCCAGTTCCACCGGGCCGGTGAAGACCTCTCGGGCGTGGTCCAGGTTCGCCTGGGGGTCCGTCCACGGGGGGATGTGGGTGAGGACCAGGCGGCGCGCGCCCGCACGGGTCGCGGTCTCGCCGGCCTCGCGGCCGTTGAGGTGCAGGTCCGGGATGTTCTCCTTGCCGTGGGTGAACGCGGCCTCGCAGAGGAACAGGTCCGTGTCCCGGGCCAGTTCGTCGAGCGTGTCGCACACGCCCGTGTCCCCGGAGTAGGTCAGCGACCGCCCGCCGTGCTCCACGCGGATGCCGTACGCCTCCACGGGATGGCTGACCTTCTCGGTGTGCACCGAGAACGGGCCGATCTCGAAGGAGCCCGGCTTGACCGTGTGGAAGTCGAAGACCTCGCTCATGGAGGAGGCGGAGGGGGTGTCCGCGTACGCGGTGGTCAGGCGCTGCTCCGTGCCCTCGGGTCCGTAGACCGGGATCGGATCGCAGCGCCCGCCGTCATGGCGGTAGTAGCGCGCGACGAAGTACGCGCACATGTCGATGCAGTGGTCGGCGTGCAGATGGCTGAGGAAGATCGCATCGAGGTCGTAGAGACCGCAGTGGCGCTGCAGCTCGCCAAGGGCACCGTTGCCCATGTCGAGAAGCAGCCGGAAGCCGTCGGCCTCGACGAGGTAGCTCGAACAGGCCGATTCCGCGGACGGGAACGACCCCGAGCAGCCGACGACGGTGAGCTTCATAGAGCGGAAACCTCCGCGGGCGGGGAGTGAAGACGGGGGTCGTGACAGGGGTCTTACGGTCCGTCGAGCGTAAGGCGCGAAAGGGCGGGTCGCTCCTCCGTCGAGGGCTGTTGTGGGGGAACTCACCTGCGCTGTCACCGGTTCGGGGGCGTGCGGGCGTGGGCTCGGGCATCCCGGGTACCGTCGTACGCATGAACATGTCGTGGTGGCTCGCGCTGGCGGCCGTGGTGCTGCTCGCGGCCGTGGCGACGTTCGTGGACGGGTGGGGACGGGGGCGCAAGCCGTCCGCCCGACGGCGTCCCGCGCAGCGCCCCGGGCAGCGCCCCACTCACCGTCCGCCCGGACGCGCCGACGGTGTACGGCGTCCGTCGCGGCCTCAGCCCGCCGAGATCTGGTGGGCGAACGTGCCGTTCGAGGACGGGCCCGGCGCGAAGGACCGGCCCTGCCTGGTCCTGTCGGTACGCGGACGCAAGGCCGTGGTCGCGAAGATCACGACGAAGTACCACGACGACGGGCGGGACGGGGTCATCGCGCTGCCCGCGGGGTCGGTGGGGGATGCGCGGGGGCGCACGAGTTTTCTTGAGACGGGTGAGTTGCGGGGAGTGCCCGTGCGGGAGTTCCGGCGGCGAGTGGGGGAAGTGGACGCGCGGGTCTGGGACCGGGTGCGGCACCTTGCGCGGTAGGGCGTTTTCCGCCCCCGCCGCCCCTACCCGTTCCCGTCCACGCATGGGGCTGCGCCCCTCGCCCCCTGATCGCGCTGCGCGCTCGTCCTCAG
Source organism: Streptomyces sp. NPDC127119 (assembly GCF_042677425.1). Taxonomy (NCBI): domain Bacteria; kingdom Bacillati; phylum Actinomycetota; class Actinomycetes; order Kitasatosporales; family Streptomycetaceae; genus Streptomyces; species Streptomyces sp. NPDC127119. The sequence goes on from NZ_JBHXTO010000019.1 coordinate 57,919, forward strand.
ACGCCGGACGGGCTGAAACGTATTCAGCCCGTCCGGCGTTCGAGGACACAGTGACGGGAAGGGTAGGGGCGGCGGGGGCGAGAAAACCCCTACGCCCAGAGCTGCCCCTGGAGCGTCGCGATCGCTTCCTCCGTCGTCTCCGCCGTGTAGACGCCCGTCGACAGGTACTTCCAGCCGCCGTCGGCCACCACGAAGACGATGTCGGCGGGCTCGCCCGCCGTCACGGCCTTGCGGCCGACTCCGATCGCGGCGTGGAGCGCGGCCCCCGTGGACACCCCGGCGAAGATGCCCTCCTGCTGGAGGAGCTCCCGCGTACGGGTCACCGCGTCGGCCGAGCCGACCGAGAAGCGGGTGGTCAGCACGGACGCGTCGTACAGCTCCGGTACGAAGCCCTCGTCGAGGTTGCGCAGACCGTAGACGAGGTCGTCGTAGCGCGGCTCGGCCGCGACGATCTTCACGTCGGGCTTGTGCTCGCGCAGGAACCGGCCCACGCCCATCAGCGTCCCGGTGGTGCCGAGTCCGGCGACGAAGTGCGTGACGGACGGCAGGTCGGCGAGGATCTCGGGGCCCGTGGTCGCGTAGTGCGCGCCCGCGTTGTCAGGGTTGCCGTACTGGTAGAGCATCACCCAGTCGGGGTGCTCGGCGGCCAGCTCCTTCGCCACGCGCACCGCCGTGTTGGAGCCGCCCGCCGCGGGCGAGGGGATGATCTCGGCGCCCCACATGCCGAGCAGGTCCCGCCGCTCCTGCGAGGTGTTCTCGGGCATGACGCACACCATGCGGTAGCCCTTGAGCTTCGCGGCCATGGCGAGCGAGATGCCGGTGTTGCCGGACGTCGGTTCGAGGATCGTGCAGCCGGGTGTCAGCCGGCCGTCCTTCTCGGCCTGTTCGACCATGTGGAGCGCGGGGCGGTCCTTGACCGAGCCGGTCGGGTTGCGGTCCTCGAGCTTCGCCCAGATACGGACGTCGGCGGACGGCGAGAGCCGCGGCAGGCGCACCAGAGGGGTGTTGCCCACCGCGGCCAGCGGGGAGTCGTAGCGCATCAGCGATCAGAGCCCGGCAGCCCGGTCAGACCATGCCGCCGGCGACGGCCGGCAGGATGGTGACGCTGTCGCCGTCGGTGAGCTTGGTGTTGATGCCGTCGAGGAAGCGGACGTCCTCGTCGTTCAGGTACACGTTCACGAAGCGGCGCAGTTCGCCCCCGTCCACGATCCGGGCCTGGATGCCCGTGTGACGGCTTTCGAGGTCGGCGAAGAGCGCGGCAAGGGTCTCCCCGCCGCCCTCGACGGCCTTCTGGCCGTCGGTGTAGGTGCGGAGGATGGTGGGGATGCGGACCTCGATGGCCATGGTTGCGGGCTCCTGTCGGAAAGCGGAAGTCGGAAGGCGAGTCGGGTCTGGGTGGGCTTGCACGGGGTCGCGCTAGGCGGTGCGTGCGGAAACCGTGCCGGGGCGGGCGGGGGACGCCGGTCGCGGCCCCGCGCGGAGCCGAGGCTCTCACGGCCGTACGGCGGCAGGGTTCAGCGCGTACAGATGGCGCTCTGCAGCCTGCACAGGTCGACGTGCAGCCGCGCCACGAGCAGCATGCCCGGCGTCTTGTCGCTCACGTCGTGGGAAACCATGGGCTCATCGTATCGATTCCCGGTCCGGGTCCCGGAATGTGATCTCAGATAGTGGATGAATTCTGCCCGAAGTATGGGATCAGGCGGAGTCGGGCGCGGACCGGACGTGAACTGGGGGGTCCGTGAGGGGGCTCAGTACGCCTCCACCACCGTGACCTCCTCCTCCGTGACCTCGCCGTCCACGATCCGGAACGAGCGGAACTGGAAGTCCCCGAGCCCGTCGGTGTCGGCGGTCGAGACGAGGACGTAGTGGGCGTTCGGCTCGCTCGCGAGGTTGATGTCCGTGCGGGAGGGGTGGGCCTCGGTGGACGTGTGCGAGTGGTAGACGACGACCGGTTCCTCGTCGCGGTCGTCCATCTCGCGGTACAGCTTGAGCAGGTCCCCCGAGTCGAACTCGTAGAACGTGGGCGACATCGCCGCGTTCAGCATGGGGATGAAGCGCTCGGGGCGGCCGGTGCCCTCCGGGCCCGCGATCACGCCGCACGCCTCGTCGGGATGGTCCTGGCGCGCGTGCGCGACGATCTGGTCGACGAGGGCCTGGGTGATGGTCAGCATGGGGCCAGGATAGGCAGACGGCAGCCCCGTACCGGAGAGTGGTACGGGGCTGCCCACATGCTGGGCGTCCGGGGCGACGAGGAGTGCCCCGTCCGAGACGGCAACCCGCGGATTGCCGTCAGTTGGCCTTCTCGAACTCCGGCTCGCGGCGCTCGGTGACCTCCGGGTTGCGGGACTTCAGCACGGCCCAGCCGATGCCCAGCGCCGCGGCCCAGCCGGCCATCACGTACAGGCAGACACGGGACTCGGCGTCGTACGCGATGAGGCAGGTCACGAAGAGCAGGAACACGACGGCGACCCAGCTGAACTTCGAGCCGCCCGGGGCCGGGAAGGGCGAGGCGGGCAGGCGGCCCGCGTCGACGGCGCGGCGGTACAGGATGTGGCTGATCAGGATCATGAGCCAGGTCCAGATGCCGGCCGCGGTGGCCACCGAGACGACGTAACCGAAGGCCTTCTCCGGGACGATGTAGTTCAGGATCACGCCGACGCCCATGAAGAGCACGGAGAGGGTGATACCGAACGCGGGCGTCCTGGTGGAGGACAGCTTGTTGAAGATCCTCGGGGCCTCGCCGTTGTCGGCCAGGGTGCGCAGCATGCGGCCCGTGGAGTACATGCCGGAGTTGCAGGAGGACAGGGCCGCCGTCAGCACGACGAAGTTGACGATGCCGGCGCCCGCCGGGATACCGATCTTCGCGAAGGCCGCGACGAAGGGGCTCACGCCCGGCGCGAACTCCGTCCACTTCACGACACAGAGGATGACCGTGAGCGCGCCGACGTAGAAGAGGGCGATGCGCCAGGGCAGGGTGTTGATCGCCTTGGGGAGGGTCTTCTCCGGGTTCTCGGACTCGCCCGCGGTGACGCCGACGAGTTCGACGGCCAGGTAGGCGAACATCACGCCCTGGAGGGTCATCAGGGACGAGCCGATGCCCTTGGGGAAGAAGCCGTCGACGGCCCAGAGGTTGGACACGGCGGCGGTGTCGCCCGCGGAGCTGAAGCCGAAGGTGAGCACGCCGAGGCCGATCACGATCATGCCGATGAGCGCGGTGACCTTGACCATCGAGAACCAGAACTCGATCTCGCCGAAGAGCTTGACGGAGATCAGGTTCGCCACGAAGAGCACGACCAGGAAGACCAGAGCCGTGACCCACTGCGGGATCTGCGGGAACCAGTAGTTGACGTAGATCGCGGCGGCGGTGAGTTCCGCCATGCCGGTGACGACCCACATCAGCCAGTACGTCCAGCCGGTGAAGTAGCCGAAGAACGGACCGAGGAACTCACGGGAGTACTCCGCGAAGGAGCCCGAGACCGGGCGGTAGAGCAGCAGCTCACCGAGGGCCCGCATGATGAAGAAGATGATGACGCCCGCGAGGGCGTACATGAGGATGAGGCTGGGGCCCGCCTTGGCGATGTTCGCCCCGGCGCCCAGGAAGAGGCCGACGCCGATCGCGCCGCCGATCGCGATCATCTGGACCTGACGGCTGCCGAGCCCGCGTTCGTAGCCTTCTCCGGGGGCGTCGCCGTCGGCGGCGCCGTTGCCGCCCCGCTCGTCGTCGTGCTTACCGACCTGCACCGAGGTCATGTCTGATGCGCCTTTCTCCATACCGGTCCGAGCCTTCGTCGGCTTCGGTCCGGTTTCCGAATCCCCCCGGATCACTGGAGTCGAGCGGGCTCCCCGAGCCCGCCGCACGGCCTTCCCGAGGCCGCGCGCGCCTGGCCGGCTGTGGCCGGATCAGTGGCGCACCCGGCAGGACATGGGTGGTGTCCCGCCGAGCGATCGAGAAGATTTATCACGGCCGCAACATTCGTCGTTCGGGCCGCTTGTAGCGCATGCCACAGGAAGAAGCGGACATACGACACCCGGGCCCACATTGCAGGCCCGGGTGGTGATGTGATCGTTATCCGGATTTGAGCGTCCGCTGAGCGAACGTTCGATACACCGTCACCGACGGCTTCGCCCGCGGCTTCACCGACGGATCCGCCGCCGGATCCACCGACGGCTTCGCGTCACGGCATCAAGGTCTCGACCAGCGTCTCCTGCAGTCCGCCGAGCCACAGGTACGCCATCACCATCGGCTTGCGCGGGTCCTCGTCGGGGAGCCGGTAGAGAAGGTCCGTGTCCTCCTCGTCGACGACGTCCAGCCGGGAGCCGATCGCGAGGCGCAGGTCGTTGAGGCAGCTGAGCCACTGCTTCGATTCCTCGGAGGTCAGCTTCAGGACCGCTCCCCCCTCCCCCACGGCCGCGACGCCGTCCAGGGAGCGGATCACCACGAGGGCGTTGTCCCGCTTGCCGGCGCGCAGGTCGTTCTCGGTGAAGCGGCGGAACTCCGAGGAGTACGCGCGCTGCTCCTCGGCCTGCTCGGGCGAGGTGGCCTCGACGTCGGGGCCGCTGTACGCGTCCGGGAAGAGGCGCTTCAGCACGGGGTCCGAGGGCGGCTCGCTCGGCCCCTCCGCGAACAGTTCGGCGAGCGGGTCGTCGGAGACGTCCCCGCCGGGGCCCGGTCCGATGAGCTCCAGGAGCTGTACGGCGAGGGAGCGGATGATGGAGATCTCGACCTCGTCGAGCGCGACGGCCGCGCCGCCGCCGGGGAGCGGTTCGAAGTGTCCTGGCATCAGGTTGCGTCGCTACTTCCAGTGCTGCGCGGGCGTCGGGTGCTGCGCCGGCGTCGGGCGGGTGCCGGTCCTGCCGTGGCCGGTCCCGCGGTCTCCGGTCCTGCGGTCTCCGGTCCTGCGATGTCCGGTCTCACGGTCTGCGGTCTCGCGGTCCTCGGCCGGGTCATTTCCGGTCGTGCTGGAGGGTGGCCCACAGACCGTAGCCGTGCATGGCCTGCACATCGCGTTCCATCTCCTCACGGGTGCCGCTGGAGACAACGGCCCGGCCCTTGTGGTGTACGTCCATCATCAGCTTGGTGGCCTTGTCCTTCGAGTACCCGAAGTACGACTGGAAGACGTAGGTCACGTAGCTCATCAGGTTGACCGGATCGTTGTGGACGATGGTCACCCAGGGAACGTCGGGCTCGGTTACGGCGAAGACCTCCTCAGCCGACTCGGTCTTTTCGGTCTCTAGGGGTGCGGGAGCCGTCACACGGCCCATGCTGCCACCACAGACGGCTGCCCGGCCAAACGAGGCCCGCAAATCATGCGCATCGCGGGCGAGCCGCACATCACACGGCCTAGAAATCGTCAGAGTGACGAGATAGGGGTAGCATCCCGGTCATGAACACTGCGGACCTGGGACTGCCGGTGGATGTGCCGTCGACAGCTCTCTTCACGGACCATTACGAGCTGACCATGCTGCAGGCCGCTCTCCAGGGCGGCACGGCCGACCGGCGTTCGGTCTTCGAGGTCTTCACCCGCCGTCTGCCCGAGGGCCGCCGCTACGGAGTCGTCGCCGGCACCGGGCGGGTCCTGGACGCGGTGGAGAACTTCCGCTTCGACGCGGACGTCATCGGCTTCCTGCGCGAGCGGAACGTCGTGGACGAGCCGACGCTCGAGTGGCTGTCCTCGTACCGCTTCGGCGGGGACATCTGGGGCTACCCGGAGGGCGAGGTGTACTTCGCCGGGTCACCGGTCCTGCGGGTCGAGGGCTCCTTCGCGGAGTGCGTGCTCCTGGAGACCGTCATCCTCTCCATCCTCAACCACGACTCGGCCATCGCGGCCGCCGCCTCCCGGATGGCCTCGGCGGCCGGCGGGCGCCCGCTGATCGAGATGGGCGCCCGGCGCACCCACGAACTGGCCGCGGTGGCGGCGTCCCGCGCGGCGTACGTCGGCGGCTTCACCACCACCTCCGACCTGGCCGCGGGGTTCCGCTACGGCATCCCCACGGTCGGCACGTCCGCCCACGCCTTCACCCTCGTGCACGACACCGAGCGGGACGCCTTCCGCGCCCAGGTGGACTCGCTCGGCCGGGGCACCACGCTCCTCGTGGACACGTACGACGTCGCCGAGGCCGTGCGGCTGGCCGTCGAGGTGGCCGGGCCCGAGCTGGGCGCCGTCCGCATCGACTCCGGTGACCTGCTGCTCGTGGCGCACCGGGTACGGCAGCAGCTGGACGAGCTGGGCGCCACGAAGACCCGGATCACCGTGACCTCGGACCTCGACGAGTACGCGATCGCCTCGCTGGCCGCGGCGCCCGTGGACGCGTACGGGGTGGGCACCCAGCTGGTGACGGGTTCCGGGCATCCGACGTGCTCGATGGTCTACAAGATCGTCGCGCGTGCCGAGTCGGCGGACCCGAAGGCTCCGCTCCTGCCGGTCGCCAAGAAGTCCTCGGGCGGCAAGACGTCCATCGGCGGCCGCAAGTGGGCCGCGCGGCGGCTCGACGAGCACGGGGTCGCCGAGGCCGAGGTGATCGGCACGGGGGCGGTTCCCGCCGAGCTCGCCGACAACCAGCTCCTGGTGCAGCTCGTCAAGGGCGGCCAGGTCGTCGCCCGCGAACCGCTGGACGTCGTACGCGACCGGCACGCGGCGGCCCGCGCGAACCTGCCCCTGTCCGCGACACAGCTGTCGCGGGGCGACGCCGTCATTCCGACCGAGTACGTGTGAGACCCGCGGGCCCGGCCGGCCGACGGCCCGGGCCCGTACGGGAGTGAACGGGCGACAAGCCGGGAAAGGGCACGGCAACGCCCGCGCCCTGAAGGGGCCCGACAACCCGCACGACACCACCGGCCTCCCCCGCGGAGCGCCGGTGCCGAGCCGAAGGACACCGCCCATGCGCCGCGCCCTGATCGTCGTAGACGTCCAGAACGACTTCTGCGAGGGAGGCAGCCTCGCGGTGCCCGGCGGGGCGGACGTGGCCGCCGCGATCACGGAACTGATCGGGCAGGCCCCCGCCGGCTACCGCCACGTGGTCGCGACCCGCGACCACCACATCGCTCCCGGGGGTCACTTCGCGGACAACCCCGACTACGTCCACTCCTGGCCCGCGCACTGCGTGGCCGGCACGGAGGGGGTGGGCTTCCACCCGAACTTCGCTCCGGCGGTCGCCTCCGGCGCGATCGACGCGGTCTTCGACAAGGGCGCGTACTCGGCCGCGTACAGCGGCTTCGAGGGCGCCGACGAGAACGGCGTCTCGCTGGGCGACTGGCTGCGTACGCGGGAGATCACCGAGGTCGACGTGGTGGGCATCGCCACGGACCACTGCGTGAAGGCGACGGCCCTGGACGCGGCGCGGGAGGGTTTCCGCACGCAGGTCCTGCTCGACCTCACGGCGGGCGTGGCCCCGGACACGACGACCCAGGCCCTGGACGCCCTCCGAGAAGCAGGCGTAGAACTCACCGGCAAACCAGTGGTCTGACCCCGCCCGGCCCCGTCAGGGGCGCGAGGAACGGCGCGACAAGCCCCCACCGGCCCGCAGCCGACACGCAGGCCCGAAGCGCGTTGTCGTCCCGCTGCAGATCCGTCGTGGCTGGCCGCGCAGTTCCCCGCGCCCCTTACGGGGCCCAGGCCGACGCAGCCGACACGTACGCCCGCAACAGCACGCCCTCGGCCCGCCGCAGGCGCCTCGTGGCCGGCCGCGCCCCTAAAAGCGCGCGCCCCTTACGGCGTCGGCGTCGCCGGCTGTCGCATCAGCGTGCGGATCGGGTGCCAGAGCTCCGACGCCAGCGCGTCCACACCCGGCGCCGTGCGCCATATGAGGCCGTCGGGATGGTGCAGGACGGCCGTGACCTCGTCCGGCGTAGGAGGCTGCCCGTTGCCGCGCAGATACACCGCCCGCAACCCCAGGTTGCGCAGCCGCGTCAGCGCGCGGGCGCGGTTGTGCGCATGCACCAGCACCCGCACCGAACCGGTGCCCGCGGCAAGCGGCCGGGGCAGGTTCAACGCCACCACGACAGTGCCGTTCGGCAGCTTGCAGAAGCCTCCTGCGGCCATTCGGTCATACCCCCGCGAGATCCGGTGTCAATAAGAGAGTCACAGGACGCACCTAAACACGATCGGCCGCGACCCGCCAGGGGGTCGCGGCCGATCATGGTTTGACCTGCGAAAACGTCTCCTATTACTTCGCGGCGGAGACCTTCACGGTGATCGTCGAGCCGTCGCGGGGCTCCTTGACGATCGCGATCTTCGTGTTGGTGTCAGTGATCTTGACACCCCCGGTCGGGTTGGCCGGGTCGTAGTACGTGTTCGTGCGGTCGTTGAAGATCCGGTTCCCCGGCTGCGACTTGATCTTCGTCGCGACGTCCGCCTTGTGGAGCGTGAGACCGTCCGTCCGGTACGAGCTGAACGGCGAGTCGTAGGACTGGATGCGGTTGCGCATCAGCGTGCCGTCGGACCACTTCAGCGCCGTCGGGTGGGCGTCCACCGGCAGCAGCAGGCCGGTGCCCTTGTGCTGGCTGACGTTGTTGTCACGCTGGGAGGTGTCCCACTTCCAGATCAACAGACCGTTCTGGTAGGGGAAGTGCTCCACCCAGGACGGACGCGTGGACGCGAAACCGAAGTTGTACGGGCCGACCTTCAGGGTCTTGTCGTACGACACGTACTGACGGTTCTCCGCGATGTAGTACTGCGCGTAGTCGTTGGTGAAGGACGCGCCGATACGGGAGAAGCCGTTGGACTTCCACGCCGCGTCGGCGGTCTCGGCGTCGTCCGAGAAGACCGCGGAGCCGTCGGCGGTGACGGTGATGCGGTCCGCCGCGAAGCCCTTCTGGGCCACGCCGCCGTCGGTGGAGTAGCGGAAGCGCAGGTCGAACTTCTGGCCCGCGTAGGCGTCGAGCGGGTACGACAGCTTCGTGTACGCGGCCGACGTGCCGGTCAGCGCGGGGCTGCCGCTGGCGTCACGCGGGATCGCCTGGCCGTCGACCGTTCCGTCGATGGCCGTCCACTTGGCGCCGCCGTCGGTGGAGACCTCGGTGTAGAGGTAGTCGAAGTCCGTCTCGATGTCGTAGTACCCGTCGAGGGTCAGCGTCGCCGCCGACTTGCCCGTGAGGTCCACGGAACGGGTCAGCGTGTTCTTGAGGTTGTTCGCGCTGCCGCTCCACCACTGGGTGGCGCCCTGCGCCGGGGGGACGACCTCGGTGGTGACCGCCTTCTTCGGCAGTTCGACCACCAGCGCCTGGGCCTTCTTGGTGTTGTACTCGGCCACGCCCAGCGTGTGGGTGGAGCGCTTCGCGGCCTTCGCCGTGTCGTACTTCAGCCAGCCGAGCTGCAGCTTGTCCCAGGCGGTCATGTCGCCGGGCAGGTCACCGATGGCGTTCTTGCCGGTGCCGAGCCACGAACCGGAGGACATCAGCGTCCAGAACGCGGTGGAGTTCTCCGCCGTGTTGGTCGTGTCGTAGTGGTCCGGCAGACCGAGGTCGTGGCCGTACTCGTGGGCGAAGACGCCGAGTCCGCCGTTCTCCGGCTGGATCGTGTAGTCGCCGACCCAGATGCCGGAGTCGCCGATCTGCGCGCCGCCCATCTTGTTGCCCGTGGGGCCGGTGGCGCCTGCGTCGGTGCCGAACGCGTACCAGCGGTGGGCCCAGATCGCGTCGTCGCCCTGGGCGCCGCCGCCCGCGGACTCGTCCTCACCGGCGTGCACGATCTGGAAGTGGTCGATGTAGCCGTCGGGCTCGTTGAAGTTGCCGTCGCCGTCGAAGTCGTTGCGGTCCCACTTGTCGTAGGCGGACAGCGCGGTCTTGATGTCGGCGTCGGACTTGCCGGCCGCCTTCTGGGCGTCGACCCAGGCGGTGACACCGTCGGCGACGGCGTTCCACGCGCAGGTGTCGGGGTCGCACTTGTTGGAGCCGTAGCGGGCCTCGTTGTAGGGCACCTTGACCCAGTCGGAGACCGTGCCGTCGATGGAGTAGCGGCCCGAGGACTGCTTCTCGTAGTACTTCTTCATCGACTCGACACCGTTGCCGGTGCCGAAGTAGAGGTCCTTGTAGTGCTTGGTGTTGTAGTCCGCCTTCCAGTCCGTGCTGTTGTCCTCGGCACGGTCCGGCTCGGCTATCTGGTTGTGCAGCGGCCCGGGGGTGCCGCCGTAGCGGCTGTCCACCTTGTCGCCGAACTCGACGAGGATCGTGAAGATCTCGTCGGTCTTCTCACGGCCGAGCTCCACGTACTTGCCGTTCTGGAGCTTCACGACCTGCGAACCGCCGCGCTTGACGGGCTTGGCGTCGCCGGAGATGACCCTCTTGAGGGCCTCCTCGCGCTGGGCCTCCTGACGGTCGGTCAGGGGTCCCTTCAGGTCGTGCTCGTGCTCGGCGTCGTCCCCGGCACGGGCCGGGTCCTGCCGGTTCGCGGCCGCGGCCGGCTGGTCGCCGGCGTCGGCGGCCTGCGCCACCGCGAAGGTCGAGAACGTGGCGGCTGCCGCGGTGAGCGCGACACCCACTGCGGCTGCTCTGAACGTCCATGGTCTGCTGGTCACTTGATGCAGTCCTCCCTCACGCCCGGGCGCGCGGAAGGAGGGTGTCCAGGTTATGGAGTCCGCGCGCGCTCTATGCGCGTCACAAGTGACGACATTCGATCGGAGTTGAAGGAGAAAAGACAGACCTTGACTTGAACAGGTCAAGTGAGCTATGTGCTCGCTGTCCGGCACCGGGTTCCGGTACCGGCCCGCTCACGGAGATCCGTGTACCGCTCAACAGGCGCGTTCAAAAGACGGGTTGGCAGAAGCCATGATTCCGTGCGCCCCCTGTGCTCCGGCACCGTGGGTTAGGTCACGCTTACTGCTCGTTCCCCTCGGGCAGACAGGCGAATAGAGTCGGTTGGCGGCGCGCCGGATTTCCGGTGATTTGCCAAGCGACACCGTTGTCGCAGCCTTGCTTCTTATTCGCACCTCCCCCATCGCGAGAGGCACCGGGGGGAGACCCCCACCCCGAGGACGGAACTGCCATGCCTCGTCCGACCGCCGCACAGCTCGCCTACGGTTCCTGCACCGTGCTCTTCTCCACGCTCGCCATGCTGCTGCTGTCACAGACGAGTTCGGGCCTGGGAGTCGTGATCATCGCGCTCTCCGCCCTCGTGCTCGGTCTCCTCGTGGCCATGACGGTTCCCACGCCGAAGCCCACCGCGGCCGTGGCCACCACTCCCTCGCGCGTCGCCGTCGCGGACCAGCGCGTTCCGGATCAGCGTCTTCCGGAACCGCGGCTCTCGGCCCGGCGCGAGACCGTCGCCGCCGCGAGCGCGTCCGAGCCGATACGCGAACGCGCCTGAGTCCGCAGTCCGGTTCGGTCCGGACGGGCCCGGTTCACACGGCCCGTCCGAACGGACCCGGCTGTCCGGACAGCGGCTTTCACCGCTCACCGTCGGCCGCTTGCCGCCCGACCCCTGCCGTCCGGCTCCTGACGTCCGGCTCCTGAACCGCCCGCCGCCCGCCGTCGGGCGGTTCAGCCGGTGCTGACCACCACGGTCTTGGCCGCCTTGTCGTGCAGCCCCTGCTTGTACGGCTTGTCGAAGAAGCTCCAGCCGCCGGCGATCGCGGTCCAGATGCACGCGCAGCAGAACGCGAACGGCACCCACAGCACCAGCGCGCGGACCAGTGAGGTCTGCACGGACGGCGTGGAACCGTTGTCGAGGTTCGCCACCCGCAGATGCAGCCACTTCTTGCCGAGGGTCTGTCCCGACCTGGTGGTCAGGAAGGTGTCGTACCCGACGTAGAGCAGCAGGGCGATCAGGGACTGCCCGAAGGACTTGCCGTACTGGATCTTGTCCGTGTCCACGTCGTACTCGTTGACGCCGAAGCCCCATGTCAGCAGCCACACCACGATGAGGACGAGGACCATGTCGATGATCCGCGCGAGGACGCGTTTGCCGCTGTCGGCGAGCGGCGGCATCCCGGCGAGCGGATCGTTGCTGTACGGGCCTCCGCCGTAGGGGTCCTGGCCGCCACCGCCGTAAGGGGCACCGCCACCGCCGTAGGGGTGGCCGGCGCCGCCACCGTAGGGCGGTGGTGCGGCGCCGGGAGGCGGGGGTGCGGCGCCGTACGGGGAGCCGCCGCCCTGGCCGGGTGGCGGCTGCGGCGGCTGCGACTGCTGGGGCGGCGGCTGCTGCTTCTTGAACGGGTCCTCGTCCGGCGGCTTCTGGAACGGATCGTCGTCCGGAGGGGGCGGCGGCGGCTCGGTGGTCATGTCCCGAGTCGACCGCGAACCCCACGGCCGCGCCAACGGGGGACGGCCGTACGGGGTATCGGCCGGAGCGGCCGTCCGGAACAGTCCTCCGGTACGGCCGCCGGGTGCCGTCAGCCCGCGACGAACGTATGGGCCGCCTTGTCGTGCCAGCACTGCCGCCACGGGCGGTCGAACAGGCCCCACACGACACCCACGACACCGATGCCGAGAAGGCACGGGACGCTGTAGACGAGCCAGCGCCGCAGGGCCAGGCCGAACGACGGCGGGTCGCCTCCCTCGATGTCCCGCACCTGGAGGCCGAACAGTTTCTTGCCGAGGGTGCGGCCCCACTTGGCGTTGGGCAGGGCCTCGTAGAGGACGCCGAAGACGATCAGGACGGCGAGGACGATGCCGAGGTAGAGGGCGGTCGTGCCGTCCAGCAGCCACACCGTGACCGTCTCGCCGGAGAGCTTGGCCGCGTCGATCTTCTCGTTGACGTGGTCCAGCGCCCTGGTGCCCAGCGGAACCGCGGCCGCGCCGGTGACCGCGGCCAGCACGAGCGTGTCCACGAGCCGGGCGGCGAACCGCTTCCCGAGCCCCGCCGGACGCGCCTCGGCCTGGGAGCGGACGACCGACTGGAACGGGTCCTCCCGCACCGGCTTCCACGGCACGACGGGCTGGTCCTCGTCCGCCCCGGCCAGCCGGTGCACCTGCTGGGCCCAGGACGGCTGTCCGCCACCGGGACCCGCGCTCATCGGCGCCTGCGCCTGCGGAGTGACGGCCTGCGGAGGGACCGCCTGCGGGGGGACGGTGGGGGTGGACTGCTGCTGCGGGGCCGGGGCTGCGGGGGACGGCTGTGCCGGGGCCGTGGGCTGGGCCGCGCCCGTGGGCTGCTGGGCCGCGACCGACTGCGTACCGCGCTGCTGTCCCGACCGCTGCGGCGTCCGCCTGAAGCTCATCGTGCCCTCGGCGACGAGGGGTTCGCGGGAACCGGGGACGCCGGAGGCGGGGCTGCCGGAGGCGGCGGCTCCCGTGCCCGGGGTCTGCGCGCGCGCCGCGCCGGACGCGCCCGCGACATGCGCGCGCCCGGCACCCATGGCACCGGCCGAACCCGTGGCGCCGGGCGAACCCGTGGGGCCCGTGGGCCTGCGGAAGACCACCGTGCCGCCGGAGGGAGGAGGCATGGGCGCCCCCGGGTCCCGCTCGGAGTCGGCCCCCTGGAACGTGGCCGTGCCGTCCGTGTGGTCCGACCTGCCGTCGGGCTGCGCGGCCGACTGGACCGGGGATGCGGACTGGGGCTGCGGTACGGCGGCCTGCGCCTGCGGCGCGGGCTGGGCCGGCTGTGCCGGTTGCGCGGACTCCGCCGGTACCCGCGGGTCCGGTGAACCCCAGCGGACCCGGCGGTCCGGATCGCCGCCGAAGCCGGTCTGCCGGGAGCGGTCGGCGCCCCACGCGGTGGCCGGTTCGGGGCGGCTGCCGTGCTGGGCCTCGGCGGGCGACGGGCCCGCGGCGGGCGGGTCCTCGTCGAAGAAGTGCGGGCCCGTCTCCTCCGTGGACACGGGTGCGGGCTGCGCGTTCGCGGCCGAGGGGGCCGAAGCGGGTGAGGCGGCCGGGTCGCCGCCGGGCGCCGGCCGGCTGGTGCCCGGCACCCATGCGGCACCGTTCCAGTACCGGACATATCCAGGAATGGACGGGTCCGGGTAGTACCCCTCGCGGGGCCTGTCGTCGCCGGGGGCCGGGGTTGGGGCGCTCATGTCCGTCGTCCCGTATCTGCTCGGGGGTCGTGTTGAGCGTCCACATCTATCAGACGGGCGCAACCGCCACTGCCGCTCCTGGTGTACCTACCCCCTTCGAGCGCGGTTCCCCCACCATTTCCGGCCTCGGCACGGTATAGGCGCGACGGTCCGGGGCCCTGCGAAAAAAGTTCTCCGAACCGGCGTAATGCTGCGGCCTCCGCGGCCTCTCCACTCGTACGGGCCCGCTCCTCGGGTCCCGGCCACGAGAGGAAGCGGACCGCATGAGCAACGACGTGAACAACGATCTCAACGACGGCCGGAACGGCGGCAGGAACGACGACAGGAACAGCGGCAGGGGCAGCGGGCGGGACAGCGACACCGTCGTGGTGGAACGGGAGCTGGAGCTCAAGCTGGTGCTGTCCCCCGAGCGGAGCATCCCCGTGCCGGCTCTGCTGAGTTACCGCAGCGACGATCCGTACGCCGTCCACGTCACCTTCCACATCGGCACCGACCACCCCGTGAGCTGGACCTTCGCGCGGGAACTGCTCGTCGAGGGGGTGTTCCGGCCGTGCGGGCACGGGGATGTACGGGCGTGGCCGACCAAGGTCGGCGGGCGCGGCGTCGTCCTGATGGCGCTGAGTTCGCCCGACGGGGACGCGCTGCTGGAAGCGCCCGCCGCGCAGGTGTCGGCGTGGCTGGAGCGCACGCTGCGGGCGGTCCCGCCGGGCACGGAGGCCGGGCGGCTCGGTCTCGACGACGGTCTCGACGAGCTGCTCGCGCCGACTCCCGCCGACGATCTGTGGCTGAGCGACCCGTGGCCCTCCGACGAGTCCAAGGACGGGGAGTGAGAGGGAGGAGGGAGGAGGAGTGAGGGAGAGGAGAGAGAGGGGGAGCTGGAGGTGGAGGTGGAAGGGGCTGTCAGAAGAGTTTTCCCGGGTTGAGGATGCCCAGGGGGTCGAAGGCCGTTTTCACCGCCCGTTGCATCTCGATGCCGACCGGGCCGATCTCACGGGCCAGCCACTCCTTCTTGAGGACGCCCACACCGTGCTCGCCGGTGATCGTGCCGCCGAGTTCCAGGCCGAGGGCCATGATCTCGTCGAAGGACTCACGGGCGCGCCGGGACTCGTCGGGGTCGCTCGCGTCGAAGCAGACGGTCGGGTGGGTGTTGCCGTCGCCCGCGTGGGCCACGACGCCGATGGTCAGCCGGTACTTCTCGGCGATCCGGTCGACCCCTTCGAGCATCTCGGCGAGCCTGGAGCGCGGTACGCACACGTCGTCGATCATCGTCGTGCCCTTGACCGCCTCAAGGCCCGTGAGGGACAGCCGGCGGGCCTGGAGCAGCAGTTCCGACTCGGCCGCGTCCTCCGCCGGTACGACCTGGGTGGCGCCCGCCGCCTCGCACAGCGCGCCGACCGCGGCGAGGTCCGCGGCGGGGTCGAGCGTGTCGAAGGCGGCGAGGAGCAGGGCCTCGGTGCTCTCCGGGAGGCCCATGTGCGCCATGTCGTTGACGGCCTTCACCGTGGTGCGGTCCATCAGTTCGAGGAGGGAGGGCACATGGCCGCCCTCCATGATCCGGCAGACCGCGTCGCAGGCCGCCGCCCCGGAGGGGAACTCCGCCGCCAGGACGAGCTGTTGGGGCGGTTGGGGTTTCAGGGCGAGCGTGGCCTGTACGACGATGCCGAGTGAGCCCTCCGAGCCGACGAACAGGCGCGTCAGGTCGTATCCGGCCACACCCTTCGCCGTACGGCGGCCCGTCGACATCAGGCGGCCGTCCGCCAGGACGACGTCCAGGCCGAGGACGTACTCCGCCGTCACTCCGTACTTCACGCAGCACAGGCCGCCCGAGGCCGTGCCGATGTTGCCGCCGATGGTGCACATCTCCCAGCTGGAGGGGTCCGGCGGGTAGTAGAGGCCGTGTTCGTTGACGGCGCGGGAGAGCGTGGCGTTGATGACGCCCGGCTCGACCACCGCGATCCGGTCCACGGGGCTGATCTCCAGGATGCGGTCCATCTTGATCAGGGACAGCACGATGCAGCCCTCGGAGGCGTTGGCCGCCCCGGAGAGGCCCGTGCGGGCGCCCTGCGGGACCACCGGGACACGGAGGTCGGTCGCCGTGCGCATGACGTGCTGGACCTGTTCGACCGTGCGCGGCAGCACGACGACGGCAGGGGTGCCCGCCTCACAGAAGCTGGCCATGTCGTTGGCGTACGAGCCGGTGACGTCCGGGTCGGTGAGGACCGCCTCGGCCGGCAGGCCCGTGAGGAGACGTTCGGTGAGGCGTTCGGAGAGACGTTCCGTGAGGTTTTCGGTGAGACGTTCGGGGGTGCTGCCCACCGCCACGGTGTCTTCATCGGGTCGGGCTTCGATACGGCTCATGATCACAGCGTCGCACTCGGGGCCATCGGTGTGAACCCCGCCCGCGCGAGGCTTTCCGTGCCGGGGTGGTGGCCGGGTGTGCTCTTCGTATTGACGCACAGTGATCGGCATGGACAGCGGTGTGAAGCGTGAGGTTCTGATCCGGCGCGTGCTGGCCGGGGCCGTCGTGGGGTGCTTCGTGCTGGGGGGTGTGCTGGTCGTCATGCCCGACGGGGATCGCCGGCCGCCGCCCTCCCCCGGGCCCGTGGCGCGGGCCGTGACCGCGGTCGGGTCGGGGGCGCCCGCCTCGCTGCCCGATCTGGTCGCGCTGATCAGTGACCGCGAGGCGCATCTGCGGGCCCATCCGGGTGATGTGCGCTCGTGGGCCGAGCTGGGCACCGCGTATGTGGAGCGGGGCGAGCGGACCGCCGAGCCGGGGTTCTATCCGAAGGCCGACGCCGCGTTGCGTACGTCGCTGAACGGGCGGCCGAAGGGGAACACCGAGGCGTTCCGCGGGATGGCCGCGCTCGCCAACGCGCGGCACGACTTCCGGGCCGCGCGGGGGTGGGGGGAGGCGGCGGTGGCCTCCTCGCCGAAGCGGTGGTCCGTATATCCGGCGCTGATCGACGCGTATCGGGGGCTCGGGGACTACAAGGGCGCTCGGCGGGTGCTGGCCAAGCTTGTCGAACTCCCCTCGGGGAGTGGGGTGTCGGGGGGCCGACCGGGAGTGCAGGTGTTGGTGCGGGCCGGGCTCGTCTACCGGGATCGGGGGTGGCGGGAGGATTCCGCCGCCGCCTTGTCCGATGCCGCGGCGCTCGCCGCCACCCCTGCCGAGCAGGCCGACTGTCTGGTGCGGGTCGGGGAGTCGGCCTGGGAGCGCGGGGAGGCTGCCGAGTCGCTGCGCGCGTTCGAGGCCGCGTTGCGGGCCGATCCCGGGGAGCATGCGGCGCTGGCCGGGCAGGGGCGGGCGCTGGCCGCGCTGGGGCGGGACTCGGAGGCGCTGCTCGCGTATCAGTCCGCGCTGGCGAAGCAGCCGTTGCCGCGGTACGCGCTGGAGCTGGGCGAGTTGTACGAGTCGCTGGGGCTCGGTGGGGCCGCGCGGGCCCAGTACGACGTGTTGCGGGCGCGGGTGCGGGAGGGGGACGCGGCCGGGGTGAACGAGGAGCTGGTGCTCGGGCTCTTCGAGGCCGATCACGGGGACGCGGGGGGTGCGGTGCGGCGGTTGCGGGGTGAGTGGGCCCGGCATCCTTCGGTGGCTGTGGCCGATGCGCTGGGGTGGGCGTTGCATCGGGACGGGAAGGACAAGGAGGCGGTCGGTTTCGCCACCCGGGCGACGGATCGGGTGCGTGGGGGTGGGGCTCGGGTCGCTCTGTACTCGTTCCACCGGGGGGTGATCGAGCGGGGGGTGGGGAACGACTCGGGGGCGCGGCGGCATCTTGGCGAAGCGCTGCGGATCAGTCCGGTGTTCTCGCCGTTGTTGGTGCCTGTGGCTCTGCGGGCGCTGGAGGAGTTGGGGGAGGCCGAGCCTCGGCCTGCGGGCGCGTTGCGGTAGGGGGTGGGCCGCGGCGGTGGGTCGGGGGCGGTCGGCGGTGGGGCCGCGGCGGTCGGCGGTGGGGTCGGGGCCGTGCCGGTACGTCGAGTCCGCCGCCTCCCGGGTGTACCGCCCCGAGAAGGAGAGCGACCGTCGTTTGCAGGAGCCCTATGCGGCGGACTTCGACGTACCGGCACGGCCCGCTCCCGTTGTCTGCCGGGTGCGGGCCGTGCGTGGTGGAGGGCTCTGGATCAGAGGTTGCCTCGGCGGTCCTGCTCTCGTTCTATTGCCTCGAAGAGGGCCTTGAAGTTGCCCTTGCCGAAGCCCATGGAGCCGTGGCGTTCGATCATCTCGAAGAAGACCGTCGGCCTGTCCTGGACCGGCTTCGTGAAGATCTGGAGCAAGTAGCCGTCCTCGTCGCGGTCCACGAGGATCTTCAGTTCGCGCAGTGTCTCCACGGGGACCCTCGTCTCGCCCGCCCATTCGCCGAGGGTGTCGTAGTACGAGTCCGGGGTGTCGAGGAACTGGACGCCCGCCGCGCGCATCGTGCGGACCGTGTTGACGATGTCGTTGGTGTTCAGGGCGATGTGCTGGACGCCCGCGCCGCCGTAGAACTCCAGGTACTCGTCGATCTGGGACTTCTTCTTGGCGATGGCGGGCTCGTTGATCGGGAACTTGACCTTGAGCGTGCCGTCGGCCACGACCTTGGACATCAGGGCGCTGTACTCGGTCGCGATGTCGTCGCCCACGAACTCCTTCATGTTCGTGAAGCCCATGACCTTGTTGTAGAAGCCGACCCATTCGTTCATCCGGCCGAGTTCCACGTTGCCCACGCAGTGGTCGATGGCCTGGAAGGTGCGCTGGGTGGGGGGTTCGACGATCGGGGCGGCGGCTGTGTAGCCGGGGAGGTACGGGCCGTCGTAGCCCGTGCGCTCCACCAGGGTGTGGCGGGTCTTGCCGTACGTGGCGATCGCGGCCAGGACCACCGTGCCGTGTTCGTCTTTCACGTCGTGCGGCTCGGTGAGGGGGGTCGCGCCGTGCTCGACGGCGTACGCGAACGCCGCGCGTGCGTCCGGGACCTCGATGGCGAGGTCGACGACTCCGTCGCCGTGCTCCGCCACGTGCTCGGCGAGGAAGGTGCCCCAGGGGGTGGCGGGCCTGATGACCGAGGTGAACACGAAACGGGCGGAGCCGTTCTCCAGGACGTAGCTCGCGGTCTCCCGGCTGCCGTTCTCCGGTCCGGAGTACGCGACGAGCTTCATGCCGAAGGCCGTGGAGTAGTAGTGCGCCGCCTGCTTGGCGTTGCCCACGGCGAAGACGACCGCGTCCATTCCCTTGACCGGGAAGGGATCTGCCTGCCGCGCGGTATGAGGGGTGTGGTGCGTGGTCTGAGTCATGGGCGCAGGCTCTCGCCCTTTAGCAAGGTGCGCAATCGTTTGCGATTCGGCTGGGCAATATGTTCAGTGGAGGGCCGCCGCCCCTCTACTTCTTGTACAGGGTGACCACCTCGGAGGTGCTTGTGGGGATCGATCGTTTGGACGGGCGGCTTCTTGTGCTGCTCGCCGAGGAGCCCCGGATCGGGGTACTGGAGATGTCCCGCCGGCTCGGTGTCGCGCGCGGGACCGTGCAGGCGCGGCTGGACCGGCTTCAGTCGAATGGAGTCATCCGCGGATTCGGTCCGCAGGTGGATCCCACGGCCCTCGGATATCCCGTCACCGCCTTCGCGACCCTGCAGATCCGGCAGGGGCAAGGGGCGGACGTACGGGCGCACTTGGCGACCGTGCCCGAGGTGCTGGAGCTGCACACGACCACGGGCGGCGGGGACATGCTGTGCCGGCTCGTGGCCCGGTCCAACGCCGATCTTCAACGGGTGATCGACCGGGTTGTCGGTTTTGATGGCATTGTCCGGGCCTCCACGGCGATCGTCATGGAGAACCCCGTTCCTCTGCGGATCATCCCGCTGGTGGAGCAGGCGGCCAGGGACGACGACGGCTGAACGACCGGGCTACCGAGTGAGGTGACAGCGATGAACTTCTGGGAGTACCTCGGCAGCCGTCATCAACAGCTCCTCGCCGACGCTTTCCAGCACGCCAGCGCCGTCTTCCAGTGCATGGTCGTCGCCACCGTCGTGGGGGTGGTGATCGGGGTCGTCACCTATCGCAGCGACTGGGCCGGGAACCTCGCCACGATCACCACGGCGACCCTGCTGACCATTCCCTCGCTCGCCATGATCGGTCTGCTGATCCCGGTGGTGGGGCTGGGTGTTCCGCCCACGGTCATCGCGCTGACCCTGTACGGGTTGCTGCCCATCGTGCGGAACTCGATCGTCGGACTGCGCGGCGTCGACCCGTCGCTGGTGGACGCCGCGACCGGGATCGGGATGTCGCGGCTCGCCCGGCTCGTACGCGTCGAGCTGCCGTTGGCCTGGCCGCCGATCCTGACCGGGATCCGGGTCTCCACGCAGATGCTGATGGGCATCGCCGCCATCGCCGCGTATGCCTCCGGGCCCGGGCTCGGCAACGAGATCTTCCGCGGTATCGCCTCCCTGGGCAGCAAGAACGCGCTCAACCAAGTCCTCGCGGGCACGCTCGGGATCATCGTCCTGGCGCTGCTGTTCGATGCCGCGTACGTCCTCGTCGGGCGGCTGACCATCCCTAGGGGGATTCGTGTCTGAGACAGCAGCAGAGACCGTGGAGGGGGCTCGGGAGGGTGGGGGTGGGCATGACGCCACCGGGGCCACCATTCGGCTGGAGAGTCTGAGCAAGCGGTATCCGGGGAGTGCCGATCCCGCTGTGGACAGCGTCAACATGGAGATCAACGCCGGTGAGCTGGTGGTGCTGGTCGGGCCCTCCGGGTGCGGCAAGTCCACCACGCTGAAGATGATCAACCGGCTGATCGAGCCCACGGGCGGGCGCATCCGCATCGGTGGCGAGGACGTCACCCACATGGATCCGGTGAAGCTGCGGCGCAAGATCGGGTACGCCATCCAGTCCTCGGGGCTCTTCCCGCACATGACCGTCGCCCAGAACATCGGCCTCGTACCGAAGATGGTCGGCTGGTCGAAGACGCGGGTCGCCGAGCGGATCGAGGAGATGCTCGATCTGGTGGGGCTCGATCCCGGTGAGTTCCACGGGCGTTACCCGCGGCAGTTGTCCGGTGGGCAGCAGCAGCGGGTGGGCGTGGCGCGGGCGTTGGCCGCCGATCCGCCTGTTCTGCTGATGGACGAGCCGTTCGGTGCCGTCGATCCCATCACTCGTGATCATCTGCAGGACGAATTGATCCGGCTGCAGCACGAGCTGCACAAGACGATCGTCTTCGTCACGCACGACTTCGACGAGGCCATCAAGCTCGGGGACCGGATCGCGGTGCTGCGGGAGCAGTCGCACATCGCGCAGTTCGACACCCCGGAGGCGATCCTCACCAACCCCGCCGACGACTTCGTGTCCGGGTTCGTGGGCGCGGGGGCCGCTCTGAAGCGGCTGAACCTGACGCGCGTACGGGATGTGGAGATCACCGACTATCCGACGGTGACCGTCGACGACCCGCTGCAGGACATCTTCAACAAGATCCGGGCGAGCGGTACGAACGAGATCCTGCTGCTCGACCGGCGGGGGCGGCCCTACAAGTGGCTGCGGCGCGGGGATCTCATGCGGGCGCGGGGCTCGCTGGCCAGGGCCGGCACGCTGGTGAACGACACCGTGACCCGGGACGCGACGCTGCGGGACGCGCTGGAGGCCGTGCTCACGGACAACGCGGGGCGGGTCGTGGTGACCGGGCGGCGCGGCGAGTACACCGGCGTGGTGGACATGGAGACGCTGATGAACTCCGTGCAGGAGATGCTGGAGGCCGACCGGCTCGACGCGATGGAGCACCAGCACGACCTGGAGGAGGCCCGCACCGAGCAGACCCGTCACGAGCAGGAGGGCGTGGGTGGCGGCGGGGACGGGGAGGGGCAGGCGTGAGCACCCCCGAAAGCGGTCGCGACGGCGGCTCGGGGCCCCGGGACTCTCGTACGGGGTCCGAGGATGTCCGTACGGGGCCCGGGAACGTCCGTACGGGACCCGGGAACGAACGTTCCGGCTTCGGGGACGCCGGTCCTGAGGCCGGGCGGGAGGCCGCCTTCGACGAGGACCTCTCCGCGGTGGCCGCCACGTCCCGCGCACCCAGGATCAGTTGGCTGAAGCTGACCCTCCTGCCGACCGTGCTCGTCGTCGGGCTGCTCTGCACCTGGCTCTGGTTCCGCCAGGCGGATCTCGACCCGCTCTCCGAGAACGCGCTCAGCAACGGGCAGGTGTGGAAAGCCCTGCGCCAGCACATCGAGCTGACCGTGATCTCCACCTTCTTCGTGCTGATCATCGCGATCCCGCTGGGCATCCTGCTGACGCGCGGCGCCTTCCGCAAGGCGACCCCGGTGTTCATGACCTTCGCCAACATGGGACAGGCGACGCCCGCGATCGGGCTGCTCGCCCTGCTGGTGATCTGGCTGGGCATCGGCCGGAAGGCGGCCCTGATCGGCATCATCGCGTACGCCGTCCTGCCCGTCCTGTCGAACACGATCGCCGGGCTGAAGGCCAACGACCCGACGCTCCTGGAGGCCGCCCGGGGCATCGGCATGTCCCCGCTGGGCGTGCTGAGCCGCATCGAACTCCCGTTGGCCGTACCGCTGATCCTCGCCGGTGTGCGGACCGCGCTCGTCCTGAACGTGGGCACGGCGACGCTCGCCACGTTCGGCGGAGGCGGCGGTCTGGGCGTGCTGATCACGACCGGGATCACCAATCAGCGGATGCCGGTGCTGGTCCTCGGCTCGATCCTGACCGTCGCGCTGGCGCTGCTGGTCGACTGGCTGGCGTCCCTGGCCGAGCTCCTGCTCAGTCCACGCGGCCTGGAGGCGGGCTCATGAGGCGGGTTACGTCGGTTACGGGTCCGGTGGCGGCGTTGGCCCTGCTGGTGGCGGTGTCCGGGTGCGGGCTGACCAGTGGTTCGCCCATGGTCGACGATGTGAAGCCGGGGTCGGTCGGGAAGGGGCAGCCGCTCAAGGGCGCCGATCTCACCGTGACGTCCAAGGAGTTCACCGAGCAGCTCATCCTCGGCGCGATCATGGGCATCGCCTTCCAGGCGGCCGGCGCCGACGTGCTCGACCGCACGGGCATCCAGGGGTCCATCGGCTCCCGGGAGGCGGTCAAGAACGGGGACGCGGACGCCGGTTACGAGTACACGGGCACCGCCTGGATCACCTACCTGGGCAACAGCGACCCCATCGCGGATCCGCAGAAGCAGTGGGAGGCCGTGCGCGAGGCCGACCTGAAGAACGGGCTGACCTGGCTGCCCCCTTCGAAGCTGAACAACACGTACGCGCTCGCCATGAACCAGGCCAACTACAAGAAGTACGGCACGAAGACGCTCTCCGAGGTGGCCGCCCTCTCCAAGAAGGACCCCAAGGCCGTCACGCTCTGCGTGGAGAGCGAGTTCGCCAACCGGGCGGACGGGCTGCCGGGCATGGAGAAGGCCTACGGCATGAAGGTGCCGAGCGGGAACATCACGCAGATGGACACCGGGATCATCTACACCCAGGTGCGGAAGGGCAGTTGCACCTACGGGGAGGTCTTCACCACCGACGGGCGCATCAAGTCCATGAACCTCGCCGTGATGGCGGACGACAAGAAGTTCTTCCCCAACTACAACGTGGCTCCGCAGATCAACACGAAGGCCCTGAAGAAGTACCCGGCGATCGCCGAGGTCCTGGCCCCGATCACGAAGCGGCTCGACAACGACGTGGCGCAGGAGCTGAACGCCAAGGTGGACGTCGACGGCGAGGATCCGCACGCGGTGGCACTGGACTGGATGAAGAAGGAAGGGTTCGTGAAGGACGGCTGAGCGGCGGGTGAGCGGCGGGCGCGCTGTTCGCGGGCGGGGCTCAGCAGGAGGGGACGGAGCCCTTGCCCTTCTCCAGCGCCACCAGGGAGTCGACGGCGCCCTCGAGGGTCGTCACCGGGATGAGGCGCAGCCCCTTCGGCAGCTCCGACCTCGCGTCCGAGCACTCCGCCTTCGGGACCAGGAAGACCGTGGCGCCGTCGCGGCGGGCCGCCTGCGTCTTGAGGGCCACTCCCCCGACCGCGCCGACCTTCCCGCCGGCGTCGATCGTTCCCGTACCCGCGATGACCCGGCCGCCCGTGAGATCGCCGCCGCTGCCGTCGCCGTCCAGCTTGTCGACGATGCCGAGGGAGAAGAGGAGTCCCGCGCTCGGGCCGCCCACGTCGGCGAGCTTCAGCGTGACCTCGATGTCGTCCGACCGCTCGCCGAGCTGGTTCAGGGCCGCCTCGGTGGCGGTGTCCTGGGACTTCTTCATCTCCTCGGCGTTGTACTCCTCGATCTCCTCGACGTTGTCGCCGCTCGGGTAGACCGAGTCGCGCGGCATCACCGCACGGTCCGTACGGAACCAGCCGTCGAGCACGTCGCCCAGGCCGATGCTCGTGTCCGGGCCCGTCGCCTCGATGGTCGTCATCCGCAGCTGCCCGCTCGTGTCACGGGCCTTCGCACCGGAGATCGTGATGACCGGGTCACCCTTGTTCTCGCCGAGCACATCGGCCGTCATCCCGGGCTGCGCCAACGAGAACGGCAGGGGCGCGAACACGGCGACGGCGAACAACCCCACGACAGGCAGACCGCACAAGGCGACGGCCTGAAGGCGGGAGAGACGGGAGAGACGAGGGAGACCGGAGAGACGAGAAGCCACGGGATCAATCTAACGGAGAGCAATCGATCACTCTCAGGGGCACGGCTCCAGGGGCACGGGCACCGCCGCAATCTTTTGTCTTTAGGGGCGCGGGGAACGGCGCAATCTTTCGGCTTTAGGGGCACGGGCAACGCCGCCGTCCTCTGCCTCCAGGGGCGCGGGCAACGGCGCAGTCTTTCGGCTTTAGGGGCGCGGGGAACGGCGCAATCTTTTAGGGGCGCGGGGAACTGCGCGACCAGCCACAGCGGACCCGCAGCCAACCCACGCCCCCACACCCCGGCAGGGACCCGGCCCAGGTCAACGAAGCGCGTCAGCCACTTCCCGCGCAGCGTCGACGACCCGCGGCCCCACCCGCTCAGGCACCGCGTCGGCCAGCATCACCACCCCCACACTCCCCTCCACCCCCGTCACACCGATCAGCGCCGCCGCGGCCCCACTCGCCCCGGCCTCCAGCTCGCCGTGCGTGAGCGTGTAGCCGAGCTCACCGTCCACACCCCCGGCCCGCGCGGCGAGGATCGCCTTCCCGGCGGCCCCCCGCTCCAGCGGATGACGGAACCCGGCGCGGTAGGCCACGTGATAGTCGGTCCACGTCGGTTCGACCACGGCGACGGCGAGCGCCTCCGTACCGTCGACCAGCGTGAGATGGGCGGTCGCCCCGATGTCCTCGGCCAGCGACCGCAGCGCGGGCAGCGCGGCCTCACGGACCAGCGGATGCACCTGGCGGCCGAGCCGCAGCACCCCGAGCCCGACCCGGGCTCGGCCGCCCAGGTCACGGCGTACGAGGGCGTGCTGTTCGAGCGTGGCGAGCAACCGGTACACAACGGTCCGGTTGACTCCGAGTTTGTTGGACAGCTCGGTGACGGTCAGACCGTGGTCGGTGTCGGCGAGCAGCTTGAGGACGCGCAGTCCCCGGTCGAGCGTCTGGGAGGTTTCCGCGGTCACGACGCCCACTCCTTAGTGGTGAGAGTCGGCGACCCCCTACGTGGCGGATGCGTCACCGGTCCCATCGGCGACGCGCGTCAGAGGCCGCCGGTCGGCTGCGGCCCGGGTACTCCCGGGCGGGCACCGGCTGCGCTCCGCGGCGGCGCTGCCACGGGGCGTGTGCGTAGCGGGGACAGTAGCGAGCTGGTTCGCTCAGCGGAAGGCTCCGTCCAGAATCCGGTCATGCGCAGGTACGGACCGTTCCTGGTTACCCACGGTTTGCTCCCGTTCTGGCCGGATGTGGGCGCCGCGGGCAACGCGGCGTGCACCACCTCCGCACAGAGCGCGCACGCCTTCCGAGGGGGCGCACACACGCGCGAGCGCCGGTGCCATCAGGGCACCAGCGCTCGTGTCGACGTACAGGCGTGTTCGGACGCGTACGGACGTGTACGGCCGTGCGGGTTCCAGCATGCGGACGCGTGAGGCCCCGAAGCGCGTCAGGGGTGGGCGGTCACCGCATGCGGGTCGCCCATTCCTGCACCTTCTCGATCCGCTGGCGCAGCTGCCCGGCGGTCGCCTCCGCGCTCGGCGGGCCGCCGCAGACGCGGCGCAGCTCGGTGTGGATCACGCCGTGGGGCTTGCCGCTCTGGTGGACGTACGCGCCGACCATGGTGTTGAGCTTCTTGCGCAGCTCCAGCATCTCCTTGTGGGAGACCACGGGGCGGCGCTCGGCGGGCAGTTCGAGGAGGTCGGCCTCGTCGTCGGGCTTCTTGCGGCTGTGCGCGATCTGCCGGGCCTGGCGCTTCTGGAGGAGGAGCTGGACCTGGTCGGGTTCGAGGAGCCCGGGGATGCCGAGGTAGTCCTGCTCCTCCGCGCTTCCCGGGTGGGCCTGCATACCGAACTCGGCGCCGTCGTAGAGGACCCGGTCGAAGACGGCCTCGGACTCCAGCGCCTCGAAGGAGAACTGCTCCTGCTCGCCGGTGTCCTCGTCCTGCTCCTTGTTCGCCTCCTCCATCTCCTTCTCGGATTCGGCGTACGGGTCCTCCTCGGTCTCCTTCTTCGGCTTGTCGAGGGCGTGGTCGCGCTCGACCTCCATCTCGTTGGCGAAGGTGAGGAGGTCGGGGACGGTCGGCAGGAAGACGGAGGCGGTCTCGCCGCGCCGCCGGGACCGTACGAAGCGGCCAACGGCCTGGGCGAAGAAGAGCGGGGTCGAGATCGTGGTCGCGTACACGCCGACGGCCAGGCGCGGTACGTCGACGCCCTCGGACACCATCCGGACGGCGACCATCCAGCGGTCCTCGCTCTGGCTGAACTCGTCGATCCGGTTGGAGGCGCCCGTGTCGTCGGAGAGGACGAGGGTGGCCTTGTTGCCGGTGATCTCACGGATGAGCTTGGCGTAGGCGCGGGCGGAGTCCTGGTCGGAGGCGATGACGAGGGCGCCGGCGTCCGGAATGCCCTTGCGCACCTCGGTCAGCCGCTGGTCGGCGGCGCGCAGCACGCTGGGCATCCACTCGCCGCGCGCGTCGAGGGCCGTGCGCCAGGCCTGGCTGACGGCGTCCTTGGTCATCGGCTCGCCGAGCCGGGCGGCGATCTCGTCCCCGGCCTTCGTACGCCAGCGCATGTTGCCGCTGTAGGAGAGGAAGATGACGGGCCGCACGACGCCGTCGCCGAGGGCCGAGCCGTAGCCGTAGGTGTAGTCGGCGGAGGAGCGGCGGATCCCGTCGTTGCCCTCCTCGTACGCGACGAAGGGGATGGGGTTCGTGTCGGAGCGGAACGGCGTACCGGTGAGGGCGAGCCGGCGGGTGGCGGGCTCGAAGGCCTCCAGGCACGCCTCGCCCCAGGACTTGGAGTCACCGGCGTGGTGGATCTCGTCGAGGATGACGAGGGTCTTGCGCTGCTCGCAGCGGTTGCGGTGGAGCATGGGCCGCACGCCGACACCGGCGTAGGTCACGGCGACGCCCTGGTACTCCTTGCTGAGCGGGCCCGCGCTGTACTCGGGATCCAGCTTGATCCCTATGCGCGCGGCCGCGTCCGCCCACTGCTTCTTCAGATGCTCGGTCGGCGCGACCACGGTCACCTGCTGCACGACATGGTGGTGCAGCAGCCATGACGCGAGGGTCAGCGCGAAGGTCGTCTTGCCGGCGCCGGGCGTGGCGACGGCGAGAAAGTCACGCGGCTGCTCCTGGAGGTACCGCTCCATCGCCCCCTGCTGCCAGGCGCGCAGCTTGTTGGCGGTGCCCCAGGGGGCCCGGCCGGGGAACGCGGGCGACAGATGGTGCGAGGACGCGGCGCTGGCGACGGAAGAGGCGGGCACGAAGGGCCCTCCAGTGAGGGTGTCGGGGGACGACGGGCGGGCGGTAGTCACGGTCTCCGTGGGGTGGTCGAGCCGCTCGGCCACGTATGACGACGGCTGCGTATGACAACCGGGCCACCCTACCGGCGGCTCATGAACGTCAACGCGCGGACGACGCGGGGACCCTCCGGGATGGGACTCAGCTCACATCGGCCCGCCCCGGCTCACTTCAGCCCGACTCAGCCCGACTCAGCCCGCCGAAGGGACCCGCAGCCGCGTCGTCACCCACGCTCCCACCAGTGCCACCGCCGCCATCGGCAGGAACACCGCCACGAACGCCGCCGGGTGACCGCCGGAGGCCTGGGTGGCCGCATGGGTGACCGTGCCGCCGCCGAGTGCCGCGAAGGCCGCGCCGCCCGCGGCGAGGAGGACGACGTTGGCGAGGCCGTCGGACATCTGGAGGGCGGCGGAGTTGTTGCCGGCCTGGCCGGGGGCGGAGAGGTGGAGCAGCAGAACGCTGGTGGAGGAGATCACCAGGCCCATCCCGAAGCAGCCGAACGCCCAGGCCACCGCCACCGTCCACACCGGCACGCCGTCGATCAGCACGGCCGGCGCGGCGGCTATGGCGGCCGCGGTCAGCACCATGCCCAGCATCATCAGCCGCTCCCGGTACGGCTCCACGCGCGCCCTCGCCTGCACGAAGGAACCCAGCGCCCAGGTGCCGCCGCCGGCCGCGAGGGAGAACCCGGCGAGTGTCGGCGACAGGCCCCGCTCGGTGACCAGCATCAGCGGCACGAAGGACTCCGCCGCGATGAAGGAACCGGCGGCCACGCCGCGCAGCAGCACCACGGACGGCAGCCCGCGCGCCGCCAGGTAGGTGCCTCGCGGCAGCAGCCCGAGGACCGCCGGGACGAGCAGCGCGGCCCCCGCCGCACCCGGGACCAGGGACAGCCACCGCAGGTCCTGGGCGGCGTACTGCAGCAGTCCCGCGCCCGCGGAGATACCCAGCGCCAGCCGGATGCGCCGCCGGTCGAAGGGGGCCGGAAGGGTCCCTTCCTCCGGTCCGGACGCCCGCCTGCGTATCTGCGGCAGCGCGAGCGCCAGCGGCAGGAGGACCAGCACCGGTACGCCGACGAAGACCCAGCGCCAGCCGAGGTGCTCGGTGACCGCGCCGGAGGCGAGGGGGCCGACGATGGACGGAACCACCCAGCTCGCCGCGAACGCCGCCATGATCGACGGGCGCAGCCGGGCCGGATACGCCCGCCCCACCACCACGTACAGCGCGACGATCACCAGCCCCCCGCCCAAGCCCTGTACGGCCCGGCCGAGGATGAACAGCCACATGGCCCCGGCCGTCCCGGACAGCAGCAGCCCCGCCGCGAAGGCGCCTATCCCCGCGGTGAGGGACCCCAGCGGGCCGGCCCGGTCGGACCACTGCCCGGCGAGCACCATGCCGAACAGGCTCGTCGTGAAGTACCCGGAGAACGCGAACGCGTACAGCGAGATCCCGTCCAGCTCCCGCGCCGCCACCGGCATGGCCGTCCCGACGGCCGTCGCCTCGAAGGCGATCAGCAGCACGACGGACACGATCCCGATGCTCAGCGCCCGGTACGGACGGCTGAGCACGCCGTCCGGGGAGACGTCTTCGATCGGTGCGCTCGGGGTGGCGGCGACGCCGGTGTCGCCCGGTTCCAGGGAGGTCATGTTCGCCAGGGTAAGGGGCAAGACCGACCTTGACCCCTGTCGGAAGACGGCCCCGACCTGAGACCTTGGTCGTACGACCCCGCCCCGCCCTTTGTGAACGCGGCATGGCAGTCCCGTTGCAGCGCCCACGACACCCTTGGCCACGCCCACCCCGGCCCGTACGGTCGACACAACGAGTCCGGAACGACGGACTCGAGCTTGGCCGTGTGCCCGAGTGGCTTAGGGACTCGCCTGCAAAGCGAGGCACGTGGGTTCAATTCCCGCCACGGCCTCTGGTCCGGTGTCGGGGCCGGCTGCCTTCGGGTGGTCGGCCCTGCGTCGTGTGCGGGCGGTCAGCGCGGCCCTGGGCGCCTCAGAGGACCCCTCCCGCCTCGTCCTGGAACATCTCCGTCCAGTAGTGCCACTCCGACCCCGGGGCGGCGCCTGTGGGGTCGACCGTCGACAGGGTCTGCGTCATCGTCGTGGCGAGCTGGTCGTAGGCCTCCTCCGTCAGTTCGTGGGAGAGGGACTCGTCGATCGTCCGCTCGCGGTGGAGCAGCCACAGGGTGAAGGCCAGGGTCGAGACGTCCGTGTTCAGGGCGTACAGCGTGGCGTCGGGCTCGCTCCAGTCGAGGATCGCGCCCGTCTCGCCGTCCACGATCAGGCTGTTGTCCTCGATCAGGTGACCCAGGCGGATCAACTGGTGCGCGTCGCGCGGGAGTTGGTCGGGGGTGAACACGTCCGGGCGCTCGTCCTCGTAGTACTCGGCGAGCGTCGGCAGCGGTACGTCCGTGTCCAGCTGGAACAGGAAGCCGTCCTCGGGCAGGCCCGTCTCGCGCAGGAAGTGCCGCGTCGGCTCGTGCGCGAGGGCCGCGGGGAAGTCGACGTCCTCGAAGCGCACCACCCGGCCGTGCCCGAACTCCTGGTCCAGCAGGCGGGCCGGGAGGTCGAGGGTCAGTGCGGAGTCGGCCGGTGCGCCCGCGACCAGGGCCATCGGGCGGATCAGCGCGGCCATCTTCCAGAACGGCGGGACCTCGCCGTCGACGCCCTCCTCGAACAGCGCCAGCAGCTGCCGCGACATCGCGGTGACGGCCTTCGGGCCGAACCGGCCCTCGTAGGACGCGAACTGGCCTCTCCTCGCGGACATCTCGTCCGTCGCCGTCACGAAGTCCGTGAGCGTCCGGAGGGAGGGGGCGAGCGGGACGCGGTCCATCAGGTCGGGGCGGTCGTGGAGGAAGAACGTGGTGGACACCTCGCCCGTCGCTCCGTCGAGCAGCACCGACTCCGTCTCCGGGCCGGCGGGGTCCCGCAGCGCGCCGATCACCAACTGCTCGCGCAGCTCGGGCGGAAGGGCGGCCGGGTCTCCCGTCGAGTCCCCCACCGTGCGCAGTCCGTCCCCGCGCAGGGCCTCGAAGGTCAACAGGCCGCTGTCGCCCGGCAGTCCGGGTCCCGTCAGCCAGCGGCGCGTCGGTGGGTGCGTGACGTACGGGTCCAGTGCGTCCTCGTGCAGAGTGATCTTCTCGGTGCCGATGCCGATGTCGGTGTCGGTGTTGATGTCGGTGCCGCTGTTGGTGCCGATGCCGGTGTCCGTCGTGCCCATCGTTCCCCCGCGGATCGTTGTTCGCAGTCCCCCCGGCAGGACCGGGCCGGGCGGCACGCAGCCATGCGCCCAGGCGCGCCGCCACGCACGCCGAGGCATCCGGATGCGCCTCGAAACACCCGGAAACGGCCCGCCGCCCAGCGGTCCTCCCCCACAGACCAGAACACTACCCGGCACCACTGACAACGCCCCTGGATCGCGCTGACCAGCGGCTTCTCACCGATCTCCCGCTGACTCACCGTCAGTTCCGCCCGAGTCCCGCCAAGTCCCGCCAAGTCCCGCGAGCCGACTCAGCGGACGCGGGCCGACTCCGGGCCCGCTCCGGGCCCGCCGGGATCGCGTCCCCGTCAGACAGACGCGCGTGTAGGACCGCACCGCCGTCCACCGCTCATCCGGCGTCCGGCACGTACCTCACTGCGTCGCCGTCACCACGGCCGCCTGGGGCCTTATCGGCAGCCGGTTCACGGGGCGTCCCGTGGCCGCCCGGACCGCGGACGCGACCGCCGCGGGGGACGTGACGACCGGTACCGCGCTGACGGCCTTCGCTCCGAAGGGCGCGACCACGTCACGCTCCTCGACGAGCTTGACGATGCGGATGTCGGGGGCGTCGAGGGCGGTCGGCAGCGAGTACCCGGTGAGGTCGGGATGGCGGACGAGCCCGCGCGCGGTGCGCAGGTTCTCCGTGAGGGCGGCGCCGATGCCCTGGGTGACGCCGGCCTCGATACGGGCGGTGAGCTGCGCGGGGTTCAGGATGCGGCCCACGTCCTGGGCGAGCGCCAGTTCGACCACGCGCACCGAGCCCAGCTCGATGTCCACGTCCACCACCGCGCGGATCGCGCAGAAGGCGAGGCCCACGAAGGCGTCGCCCTGGCCCGCGCCGTCCAGCGGCTCGGTGGGGTGCGGGCGGCACTGCGCGGTCGCCCACAGCTCCTTGCCGTCCATCGCCTCGGCGACGGTCGTCGACAGCACGCCGTCGTACGAGGTGATCTTGCCGTCGGTGATCTGGAGCAGTTCGGTGGACATGCCGAACTTGTGGGCCAGGGGCTGCAGCAGCTGCGTACGGACCATCTTGGCGGCCCGTTCGACGGCGCCGCCGGACACCCAGGTGTGCCGGCCGCGGGCGCTGGGGCCCGCCGGGGGCTGGTCGGTGTCCACGGAGGCCACATGGACCTCTTCGATGCCGAGCGTCTCCTGGACGATCTGCCGGGCCAGCGTGGTGAAGCCCTGGCCGGTCTCCACGGCCGCGCAGAGCACGGTGGCGATGCCGTCGTGGACCTTCACGGTGGCCGTCGAGACCTCGTCGGTGCCCTCGGCGCCGAGCATGTGGACCATCCCCAGGGC
Organism: Streptomyces sp. NPDC127119; assembly: GCF_042677425.1. Taxonomy (NCBI): domain Bacteria; kingdom Bacillati; phylum Actinomycetota; class Actinomycetes; order Kitasatosporales; family Streptomycetaceae; genus Streptomyces; species Streptomyces sp. NPDC127119. The sequence continues at coordinate 90,305 of NZ_JBHXTO010000019.1, forward strand.
GTAGCCGACGCCCCGCCGTACGGCGCCGGGTTCCCCGGCGCCCTCGGGGCCGCCGGGGAGCAGCCACTCGTCCTCGGGGGTGTCCTTGGGGAGGGCGGGCAGCGGGTGGTCCTGGACGGCCTGGAGCAGTTCGGCCACGGGGGCCGGGCAGGTGACCGTCTGGCCGGTCGGCAGGACGTCCCCGGTGGCCAGTACGTTGCGCAGGCGCAGCTCGGCGGGGTCGACGCCGAGCTTCTTGGCCAGCTTGTCCATCTGGGCCTCGTAGGCGGCGCACACCTGCATGGCGCCCTCGCCGCGTACGTGTCCGGAGGGCGGGTTGTTGGTGCGTACGGCCCAGCCCTCGATGAAGGCGTTCGGGACGACGTAGGGGCCGCAGGCGAAGGAGACGGCGGCGGCCAGGGCCTCCGAGGAGGTGTCCGCGTACGCGCCCGCGTCGAGGAGGATCTGCGCCTCGACCTTGATCAGCCTGCCCTCGGCGTCCGCGTGGTGGCGGTAGCGCAGCAGGGTGGGGTGCCGGTGGACGTGCCCGAGGAAGGATTCTTCGCGGGTCGCGGTCAGCTTGACCGGGCATCCGGTCTTGAGCGCGAGCAGCCCCAGGGGGAGCTGGAAACCCTGGTCCTCGCGGTCCGCGGTGGCGCCGGGCACGCCGGTGACGACGACCTTCACGCGCTCCGGCTCCAGGCCGTAGCAGGCGGCGGCCGTGTCGCGGTCGGTGTGCGGGTCGGTGGAGGCCACGTAGAGCTCGACCCCGCCGTCGGGGCGGGGCACGGCGAGGCCGGCCTCCGCGCCGATCGGGGCGGGGTCCTGGCGGCCGATGCGGTAGAGGCCCTCGACGACGACGTCTCCGGCCGCGTCCGGGTCGCCGTGGCGCAGCGGGATGTGGCGGATGAGGTTGCCGTCGGGGTGCAGGGGCTCGGCTTCGAAGGCCTGCTCCGGGTCGGTCACCGGGTCGAGGATCTCGTACTCGACGATGACGGCCGCGGCGGCCATGCGCGCGGTGTCGGGGTGGTCGGCGGCGACGGCCGCGATGGCCTCTCCGTGGTGGCGCACGACGTCGGAGGCGAAGACCGGGCGGTCGGCCCTGCCGCGGCCGAGCAGCGCGGTGCCGGGCACGTCCTCGTGGGTGATGACGGCCTGGACGCCGGGCATCTCGCGCGCGTGGGTGGTGTCGACGGACAGGATGCGCGCGTGCGGGTGCGGTGATCTCAGGACGGCGGCCCACAGGAGGCCCTCGGCCCACAGGTCCGCCGCGTACGGGAAGGTGCCCTCCGTCTTGGCGCGGGCCTCCGCGGACGGCAGGGACACGCCGAGACCGTGCGGCGGCGGTTCCGGTGCGGTGCCGGGCTGCGCGGTGGTCGCGGTGGCGGTGTCGTTGCTCACGCCTGGCCTCCGTCCTGACCGTAGGGCTGCTCGTGGGGCTGGTTGGACTGGTGGGGCTCGAACGCGGACGGGTTGACGCCTCCGCCGCCGGGGCCCGCCTGGTGCGGGATACGGGCCTCGTCGCCGTCCCCGGCGTGCTCGGCGGCCGTGTGGGCCTCTCGCTCGGCCACGACGTCGCGTACGGCGTCCAGGACGCCCCGGTAGCCGGAGCAGCGGCACAGGTTGCCGCACAGGGCCTGGCGGGTCTCCAGGTCGGTCGGCGCCGGGTTGCCCTCAAGGAGGTCGTGCACGGTCATCGCCATGCCCGGGATGCAGAATCCGCACTGCACGGCACCGCACCTGGCGAGGGCCCGCTGGACGTCCGAGGGCTGCCCGTCGGCGGCGAGGCCCTCGACGGTGCGCACCTCGCTCCCGGCGGCGGTCACGGCGGGCACCAGGCAGGACGCGACGAGCCGGCCGTCCACCTGGACGTTGCAGGCGCCGCACTCGCCCTGCGAGCAGCCGTCCTTGGCGCCCGCGAGGCCGAGGCGCTCACGCAGTACGTACAGCAGCGATTCGCCGATCCAGGCGTCCGTCACGGGCCGCTCGACGCCGTTCACCCGCAGGACGTACGAGGCGAGGGGGTGGTCGTTGTGCGGGGCGATGCCCTGGGGGTCGTCGGACCCGGACTCCTCGGCGGCCCCGGTGTCCGTGAAGGACGCGTCCGACGCGTCGGACGGGGCGTCGGGAGTCTCTTCGCCCGGCTCCTCCGTGGAGGCCGCCTCCGGGTCGCCCGCGGGGTCGTCCGCGAACTCCTGGTGGTCGTGCCGGGACGCGGCCCCGGAGGGTTCGTCGCGTCCGTCGTCGCGGCCCTGGTCGCGCTCCACGGAGACGGCGATCTCGTCGGCGTGCGCTCCGGAGACGTCGATGATCTCGGCGGCGCCGTGCTCGGCGGGGGCGTGCGGACCGGTCCCGTCGGCGGGCTGCTGCTGCTCGGGCGGCTGCTGGGCCCAGGGCTCGTTGGCCCAGGGAGCGGCCGCTCCGCCCGGCAGCGTGGCGGGCGGACTGCCGCCCCACTGCTCGACGAGCGAGGACGTGGTGAACTCGCCGGACTCGTCCGTCAGATCACCGTCGGCGAGCGGGATGGACCACTGTCCGGTGACGTCCTGACCCGAGGGGTCGTGCCCCGTCCCGTCGTGTCCCGTCCCGTCGTGTCCCGTCCCGTCGTGTCCCTGCGGGCCCTGGCCGCCCTGTGCGGGCTGGTCGAAGTCCCACTGGCCGGTGGCCCCGGGGTTGTACGCGAACTGGTCCTGGGGGGGCTGCAGGTGCTCTTCGGGGAGGGCGTTCGGGTCGGGCCACCGTACGTCCTGCCGCTGGCCGTGGCCGGCCGCCTCGGGCGGTGCGCCCCAGGAGCCGGCGGACCCGGGGTCGTTCTCGGCACCCGTGCCGGGCGCGACCGTTATCGGCGGCGGTACGTAGCCGTGGCCGGGCGCGGCGAGCGGCGAGTCCGCGAGGAGGGCGTCGATGCCCCCTTCGGGGAGCTTGACGAAGGCGGTGGCGCCGTCGTCGTAGTCGCCCTGGGGCAGCGGGTCCCAGCGGCTGCCCGCGCGGGGCCCGCCCTCACCGTGCTGATCTCCGTGCTGGTCGTCGGTCACGACAGTGCCCTCCCCAGTGCTCGTCGGGCCAGCGCGGCGACGGTGCGCCGCAGGTGCAGTACGGCGGGCGGCAGCGGCGGGACGGAACCGTCCTCCTCGGGGGCCGCGTCGGGGATGCAGGCCGCGGCGACGTACTCGCCGAAGGCGGCCAGCGCCTCGGGCACGATCGCGCGGTTGTTGTCCCAGTCGATCAGCGAGGCGACCCACTGTTCGGCGTCCAGGGGGCGCAGCGGCATCGGCGCTATGGCACCGACGGCGCACCGCACTCCGCGCCTGGCGGGGTCGAGGACGAGCGACACGGAGGCGATGGCGCGCCCCGGGCCGGTGCGTCCGGTCGCCTTCAGGAAGACCTGGGGCGCGTGCAGCAGCGGCACGCGCACGTACCCGATGAGTTCGCCGCCGCGGAGCATCTCCATGCCCGCGAGCAGGTGCGACACGGGGATCTCACGGCGGGCGCCGCCCGGGCAGGCGATGATGAGGGTCGCTTCCAGCGCGGCCAGCACCGGGAGCGCGTCCCCGGTGGGCGACGCCGAGGCGATGTTGCCGCCCAGGGTGCCCGCGTTGCGGATCTGCGGGGGTCCGGCGGCCCGCGCGGCGGCCGCGAGGGCCGGGATGAGGGCGGCGAAGTCGGGGCGCCCCATACGGGCGTGGGTGAGGCCCGCGCCGAGGAGCGCGTGGCCGTCCTGGTACTGCCAGCCGCGGATCTCGCTGATGCGGCCGAGGCCGACGAGTGCGGCGGGCCTCAGCTGGCCGGAGTTGACGGCGGCCATGAGGTCGGTGCCGCCGGCCACGGGAACGGCGGCGGGCATGGCTGCGAGCGCCGCCACGGCCTCGTCGAGTGAGGCGGGCAGCGTCACGGCGTGCGCCGCCTGCGGTGCGTGCGTGGTCAAACCGGCTGCCCCTTCCCGCTGCCCCACCTGGTCCCACCTGTGTTGCCGTACGGTACGTGCTGACAGGGCGGACGTGGCAACTCTGGCACATCTTCCCGGTTCCCCGACGCGGGGGTCCGCTAGGAGGCATTCCTACCCGCCACCAGCGGATGGTCCGTTTTCGCACCACATCGCCCACCGGAGCCAATTGGCGGTTTTCGTAGCCTCTTGGGTGCCTTTCTCCGCGGGGGCCGCCGTCCCGGGGTGCCGCGCCGGACGACACCCTCCGGGAGCCGCCTCACACGTTCGGGGGCGGCCCCTCGATCGGGCGTCCGAGGACCCCGGGGCGCCGCTGCCAGGGCAACGGCCCGGCGGGCGGCCGGTAGGCGACTCCCAGGGCGTCAAGTCGCGCGTAGTGCGCGGTCATTCGCTCCTCGAAATCCGCGAAGTCGCGTTCCGCGGGCGGGGGCAGGGCGCTCCAGGCGACCTCCGCGAAGGCCACGAGCCGCGGGAACGCCTGGTAGTCCACGCGGGCCCGGTCCTCCATCACCTCGGTCCACAGGTTGGCCTGAGTGCCCAGCACGTGCCGCGCCTGAGCGGGGGTCAGCTCCGGCGGAACGGGCTCGAAGCGGTAGACGTCCTCCAGGGTGCGCACGAAGCCGATGGGCACGGGCTCGTCGGGTCCTTCGGCCTGCCGGTGGTCGAGGTACACCTGCTGCTCGGGGCACATGACGACGTCGTGCCCGGCCCGTGCGGCCGTGATGCCGCCCCGGTATCCGCGCCACGAGGAGACGGCGGCGCCCGGGGCGAGTCCGCCCTCCAGGATCTCGTCCCAGCCGATCAGCCGGCGTCCTCGCGCGCTCAGCCAGTCGTCGAAGTGGCGGATGAACCAGGACTGCAGTTCGTCCTCGTCCGCGAGGCCCAGTTCGGTGATCCGCGCCTGTGCGGCGGGGGACGCCTTCCACTGGTCCTTGGCGCACTCGTCGCCGCCGACGTGGATGAACTCCGAGGGGAACAGGCCGAGGAGTTCCTCGAAGACGCCCTCGTAGAAGCGAAGGGCGTTGTCAGTGGGTGCGAGTACGTTTTTGGAGACGCCCCAGGTGTCCCAGACGGAGAGGGAGTGCGTGTCGATGACATCGGTGTTGCCGAGTTCCGGATATGCGGCGATGGCGGCCTGCGAGTGCCCCGGGATGTCGATTTCGGGGACGACGGCGATATGCCGTTCGGCGGCGTACGCGACGATCTCGCGGATGTCGTCCTGGGTGTAGAAGCCCCCGTGCGGCTTCTCCTCCCAGTCGGGCGAGGCGCGATGACCGAATTTGGTGCGTGCCCTCCATGATCCGGTCTCCGTGAGCTTCGGATACCGCTTGATCTCGATACGCCAGCCCTGGTCGTCCGTGAGGTGGAAGTGGAAGACGTTGAGCTTGTGCGCGGCCATCAGGTCGAGTTGGCGCAGGACGCCGTCCTTCGGCATGAAGTGCCGCGAGACGTCGAGCATCAGACCGCGCCAGCCGAATCGCGGTGCGTCCTCGATGGTCCGGTTCGGGACGACGTGGGTGACGCCCGGCCGGACTGGTGCCCGCCGGAAGGCTTCGGGGCCGATGAGCTGACGCAGTGTCTGGGCTCCCCAGAACACTCCGGCGCCGCTTCCGCCGCGGATCTCGATGCCCCGTCCGGAATCGGCGTCGAGTACGTAGGCCTCCGGCGGGAGGGACTCGTCGATACGCAACCGCACGGTGTTCGGGGCGTTTTCCGCACCGGTCGCGCTTTCGGTGCCGGACGTGTTTTCGGGGCCGCCTGCGCTTTCGGGGGCGGGCGGCAGCGAAAGCCCGAGGGCGGCGCCGAGGGTGAGGCGCAGCCAGCGTTCGGTGGTGCCCGTGCCGGGGCCCGCCGACAGGGTGGTGGCCGCGTCGAGCGGCACCCCCGGGCGGGCGGACTCCCGCACGGAGCGGGGCGCCGGGATCACCCCGGCCGGGGCGTCGGGGGTCGGGGCCACGGGTGTCGTGTCGTTCACGTCAGTCCTTCACCGCGCCGCCGAGTCCGGAGACCAGGCGCCGCTGTACGAGTACGAAGAAGATCAGCACGGGAATCGTCATCACCGTGGAACCGGCCATCACGCCGCCCCAGTCCGGGTCGTCGGGCTTGTAGAAGACGAGGAGGGCCATCGGCAGCGTGGACTGCGAGGTGTCGCTGATGATGAAGGATTTGGCGAACAGGAAGTCGTTCCAGGCGGAGATGAACGAGAACACGCTGGTGGCGACGAGACCCGGAAAGACCAGCGGGAAAAGGATCTGCCACAGGAACCGCGTCCGGCTCGCCCCGTCGATGTGTGCGGCCTCCTCCAGCGCCTCGGGGACGGCCTTCACGAAGCCTCGCAGCATCCAGATCGCGAAGGGCAGGGAGAAGGCGATGTGCGGCAGGATCAGCGCGCCCAGGGTGTTGAGCTGACCGAAGTCCCGCATCTGGAAGAAGAGGGGGATCGTCAGTGCCTCGACGGGCACCATCTGGGCGACCAGGAACATGATCAGCAGGGTGGTCCGGAAGCGGAAGCGGAATCGTGTCACGGCGGTCGCGGCGAGAAACGCGATGAGTGCCGAGACGGCGACGACGGTGACCGCCACGACAAGACTGTTGAGGAAGTAACGGCCGAATTCCTGCTGCCCGAAGACCCGCCGGAAGGAATCCAGCGACGGGGAGAGCGTCCAGGGCCGGGGCTCGCTCGACTCGATCTCCCCGGCCGGTTTGAAGGCACTGAGCACCATCCAGTAGAGGGGGAATGCGACCACCGCCGCGATCAGCAGCGCCGAGACCTCGGCGGCCAGCCGCCACGGCCGTCGCACGGAACGGCGTACGAGGTTTCGCACGAATCCGGTCCGCACGGAATCGCCGGACGTCACGGAACTCACAGCTCTTCCCCCTGCCTTCGCAGCAGCCTCAGATAGACGAGCGTGACCGCCAGCAGAATCAGCAGCATCACCACTCCGATCGCCGACCCGAGGCCGTACTGGGAGGACGCGAAGGCCTTTTGATACGCGTACACGTTCAGGACGAGGTTCTGGCCCGCGATGCCGCCGCCGTTCGTCATGACGTAGATCTGGGTGAAGACCTTGAAGTCCCAGATGACGGACTGGATGGTGACGACCACGAGGATCGGGCGGAGCATCGGCGCGAGCACCGAGCGCCAGATCCGCCACTGGGAGGCGCCGTCCAGGGAGGCGGCCTCCAGGACCTCGGAGGGCACGGCGCGGATTCCGGCGTACACGGTGACCATCACGAACGGGAAGGAGCACCAGACGACTTCGAGCAGGACGAGGGCGAAGGCGCTGTACCGGCCGTACGTCCAGGAGTGGTCGCCGAGTCCCAGGACCCGGTTGACCGGGCCGAAGTCGGGGTCGAACAGGAGCAGCCATACCGTGGACCCGGTGACCGCGGGGGTCGCCCAGGCGCCGAGGGCGGCGAGCATCAGGGCGAGCCGGGGGACGGCACGGACACGTGTCAGGAGGACGGCGAGCGCGCAGCCGACCGCCAGGGTCGACACGACGCACGCCGACGCGAACACCACGGTGGCGAGCAGGACCTGCCAGAACTGCTCGTCGCGGAAGAGCGTCGCGTAGTTCCCGAAGCCCTGGAAGGACGTCGGTTCCCCGCCGCTGACCTGGGCCTGGGTGTACTCCAGGAACGAGATCAGGCCGAGCTGGTAGACGGGGTAGACGAGCAGGCCGCCGATGACGACGAGCGCGGGGGCGAGGTAGAGCCAGGGCGTCCAGCCGCCGCGGGCGAGCGGGGATCTGCGGCCCGTCGCGGGGCCGCGGCCCGGCCGGGGCGCCTTCACGGCGGTCCCGGCCGACGAGCCCCGCGCGACGGGTCCGGCCGCCGGGGCCGGCCCCGGGGCGGACACCGCGAGCGGCCGGTCGGTCATCCGGCTCATCCGGCGGAGCTGAACGCGTCGTTCATCTTCTTCGCCGCGTCCTTGGAGGCGGCCTCCACGCCCTTACGTCCGCTGACGACCTCCTGGAACATCGTCGGCAGGACCAGGGACGCGTCGATCTGCGACCAGGCGGGCGAGGCCGGGACGAACTTGGCGCCGGAGCCGAGGGTCTTCACGAAGGGCTCGACGAACGGCTCGCGCTTCGCGACGTCCTGGCGCACGTCCGTGAACGTCGGCAGGAAGCCCATCGCGTCGAAGAGCGCGCCCTGCGTCTTCTTCGACGCGAGCTGTTCCATCAGGTCGACGGCGAGGGTGCGGTGGCTGGTGCTGTTGAGCACGCCGAGGTTGTTGCCGCCCGCGAAGGCGGGGGCGACCTCACCGGACTTCACCCCGGGCAGCGGGACGACCTTGTACTTGCCCTTGACCTTGCCCGCCTCGATCGCCGCGTGGCTGAAGTCGCCGCCGATGGCCATGCCGGCCTTGCCGGAGGCGAACGCCGTGACGGTGTCGTTGCCGCCCATGCCCGCGCACTTGGCGGCCGGACAGTTGTCGTCGCCGAAGAGCGAGGTGTACGCCTTGATGCCCTTCTGGGCCTCGGCGCTGTCGATGGTCGAGGCGTACGAGCCGCCCTTGCCCTCGGCCAGCTCACCGCCGTTGGACCAGATGAACGGCATCGCGCCGTACGTGTAGGCGCCGCCGACCGCGAGACCGTACAGGTCCGGCTTCGCCTGCCGGATCTTCTTGGCCGTGCTGATCATCTCGGCCTGCGTCCTGGGGACTTCGAGGTCCAGGTCCTCGAAGATGTCGGTGCGGTAGTAAAGGGCGCGCACCCCGACGAAGTACGGGGCTCCGTAGATCTTGCCGTCGACCGTGACGGACTGCTTGGCGGTCGGGTCGGTGTCCTTGGACTCGCTCCAGTCCGTGAACTCCTCGCTGACGTCCGCGAGTCCGCCGTCCTTGACGTACCCGGCGGTGTCCGTGTTGCCGTACTCGATGAGGTCGGGCGCGCTCTTGGGGTCGTTGAAGGCGGCCTTGATCTTCTCGGCGCGGGTCTCGACGGGGATGTACTGGACGTCGACCTTCGTGCCCTTGTGGGCCTTCTCGAAGGCGGTGACGACCCCGTCGACCACCTTCTCCTTCGGCGTGTTGGTGACCTCCTGGAAGAGCCACACCCGCAGGGTGCCGCTCTTCTCGTCCTTGCCACCGGAGTTGTCGGACGACTCAGGGGCGCAGGCGGTCGCCGTGAGCCCGGCGACGACGAGGGCGGCGATCGGGGCGGCCATACGGGCGGAGAGGGGTGCGAGCTTCATGGGGGCGTCCTCCGGGGGCGCGTTGCAGCATCTGCAATGGTGGTTTTGCGCTGCACAACACCCGGGAGGCTATGGAGTACATGAACATGCCCACAAGAGGTCTCAACCACTCTGTGACCGGCAGAAGCACTCCGTGCAACGGGCTCCCCGGACAAAGGCCCCGGATACGCCGCATACGCCGACCGCGCCGCGAGCCCCGCCGATCAGCCGGACACGACGGTCAGCCGGACACGACAGAGCCGCGGCACCCCGCACCGGGGCGCCGCGGCCGTACTCCGTCGCATTCGAGCCACGCGGCGCACCGCGCGCCACGGGAGAGCACCCCGCGGCCCCACGGCGTCGTGGGTGACGGGGGTACAGGGGTGCGCGGGAGACCGCTAAGGCCACGGGTGCGCTACTTGCCGCCGTCCTTGCCCTTACCGCCGCCGCCCTTGCCGTCGTCGCCGCCGGCACCCATGGACTCGTAGATCTCCTTGCACATGGGACACACGGGGTACTTCTTCGGGTCCCGGCCCGGGACCCACACCTTGCCGCAGAGTGCGACGACGGGCGTACCGTCGAGCGCGCTCGCCATGATCTTGTCCTTCTGGACGTAGTGGGCGAAGCGCTCGTGGTCCCCGTCGCCGTGCGACGTCTGCGGCGTCGGCTCTACGAGGGTTCCCGTCCCAGTGCCTCGCTGGGGCTGGGTCTCAGGCTCAAGAGTGCTCATAAACGCAAGAGTACTGAAGGCGGGGGACATCAGTTGAGCGAAGGGTCGTCCGGGTACGTGGCCACCATCGCCAGTTCGTTGCGCTGACGGCGCAGCACCTCGCGCCACAGCCGTTCCGGAGCGGGCGAGGAGACGTCACCGGGCTCGGACTCGACGACGTACCAGGCACCCTCGCCCAGTTCGCCCTCCAGTTGCCCCGGCCCCCAGCCCGCGTACCCCGCGAAGATCCGCAGGGAGCCGAGCGCCGAGGCGAGCAGCTCCGGCGGGGCCTCCAGGTCCACGAGTCCGATCGCCCCGTGCACCCGGCGCCAGCCGAGCGGCGCGCGCTCCCCGGAGGCGCCCCCCGGGATCACCGCCACCCCGAGCGCCGAGTCCAGGGAGACCGGGCCGCCCTGGAACACGACCCCGGGCTCCCCCGCGAGTTCCGCCCAGCCCGCGAGGATGTCACCCACGTCCACGGGGGTCGGGCGGTTGAGGACGACACCCAGCGAGCCCTCCTCGTCGTGGTCGAGGAGCAGCACCACCGCGCGGTCGAAGTTGGGGTCCGCAAGGGCGGGTGTGGCCACGAGCAGCCGCCCTGTGAGCGAGGACACCTCCGTCATGCGTGACATGATCCCGCATCTTCCCCGCGGACGGGGAGGCAATACCCGTAACCACGTGAATGCAGCTCAGGGCGTACTGGTGCAGGTGGAGCGCACAGGGGCGCCGGTGACCCCACGTGTCCGATTAGGCACGGTTCGTGTTGTGGCAAAGCTATGACGTGCCTGAGAGCCCCTCGGGCTTACTGAAGGGGGGTGGGGGGCCATTACCCTTGCTTCTTCGCCTCTGTCCCACCAATCGGAACGCGAGATACATGACCGTCAACGGCTCAGACGACGTACTCCTTGTCCACGGCGGAACCCCGCTGGAGGGTGAGATCCGTGTCCGCGGTGCGAAGAACCTCGTACCGAAGGCCATGGTTGCCGCACTGCTCGGCAGTGCTCCGAGCCGGCTGCGCAATGTCCCGGACATCCGCGACGTGCGGGTCGTACGCGGACTGCTGCAGCTGCACGGGGTGACGGTCCGTCCGGGTGAGGAGCCGGGCGAGCTCATCATGGACCCGTCGCACGTGGAGAGCGCCAACGTCGCGGACATCGACGCCCACGCGGGTTCGTCGCGCATCCCGATCCTCCTGTGCGGCCCGCTGCTGCACCGCCTCGGCCACGCGTTCATCCCGGGCCTCGGCGGCTGCGACATCGGCGGCCGGCCGATCGACTTCCACTTCGAGGTGCTGCGGCAGTTCGGCGCGACGATCGAGAAGCGCGCGGACGGCCAGTACCTGGAGGCTCCGCAGCGCCTGCGCGGCACGAAGATCGAGCTGCCGTACCCGTCCGTCGGCGCGACCGAGCAGGTGCTCCTGACGGCCGTCCTCGCGGAGGGCGTCACGGAACTCTCGAACGCGGCGGTCGAGCCGGAGATCGAGGACCTGATCTGCGTCCTGCAGAAAATGGGCGCCATCATCGCGATGGACACCGACCGCACCATCCGCGTCACGGGCGTCGACAAGCTCGGCGGTTACACCCACGCGGCCCTGCCGGACCGCCTGGAGGCCGCCTCGTGGGCTTCCGCGGCTCTGGCGACCGAAGGCAACATCTACGTCCGCGGCGCCCAGCAGCGCTCGATGATGACGTTCCTCAACACGTACCGGAAGGTCGGCGGCGCCTTCGAGATCGACGACGAGGGCATCCGCTTCTGGCACCCCGGCGGCCAGCTCAAGTCGATCGCGCTGGAGACGGACGTCCACCCGGGCTTCCAGACCGACTGGCAGCAGCCCCTCGTGGTCGCCCTCACACAGGCCACCGGCCTCTCGATCGTCCACGAGACGGTGTACGAGTCCCGCCTCGGCTTCACGTCCGCGCTGAACCAGATGGGCGCGCACATCCAGCTCTACCGCGAATGCCTGGGCGGCTCGCGCTGCCGCTTCGGCCAGCGCAACTTCCTGCACTCGGCGGTCGTGTCCGGCCCCACGAAGCTCCAGGGCGCCGACCTGGTCATCCCCGACCTGCGCGGCGGCTTCTCGTACCTCATCGCGGCGCTGGCGGCCCAGGGCACGTCCCGGGTGCACGGCATCGACCTGATCAACCGCGGCTACGAGAACTTCATGGAGAAGCTGATCGAGCTGGGCGCGAAGGTGGAACTGCCGGGCAAGGCACTCGGCTGACGATCAGCCCGGCCGGCGTTCGAGGCCGTCTTTCAGCGCACCACGATGGGGCGGCACCCGGAGTCCGGGTGCCGCCCCATCAGCGTTCTCAGCGAAGCGCTAAGCGCTAAGCGCTAAGCGCTTACTTGCCCTTGGCGGCTTCCTTGAGCTTGCTGCCCGCGGAGACCTTGACGCTGTAGCCGGCCGGGATCTGGATCGGGTCACCGGTCTGCGGGTTGCGAGCGGTACGAGCGGCACGGTGGGTGCGCTCGAAGGTCAGGAAGCCGGGGATGGTGACCTTCTCGTCGCCCTTGGCGACGATCTCACCGACGGTCTCGGCAAAGGCGGCCAGAACGGCGTCGGCGTCCTTGCGGGTCACCTCGGCACGGTCGGCCAGCGCGGCCACCAGCTCACTGCGGTTCATGTTGTTACTCCCGTGTTCTTCTTGCCGTTGAGGCGTGCCACGCGGCGGAGCCGCATATCGGGCACGTCGAAGCCGATGCTGCCAGGGTCCTCGGCGGTCCCCGGACCCGGGTCCGTGGCCGGACCCTCGCGCCCGAAGACGCATCCTGCCCCCACCTGCGGCGGGAAAGCCAATCCGGCACCCCTGGGAGTCACACGAAAAGCGCCACGGCCTCGAAATGGTGACGCTCCGTCCGCTCCCGGCAGCGGACCGCAGGCCCGGTGAGGCCCTGGCGGGCCCGCAGGGACCGAGTCATGGCCGCCACCCTAGAGGCGGGCCTGCGCCCTGTGTCCGGCGACGCGCCGGAACGGGGGCCGGGTGGCAACCGTCACAGTTGCCGCCGATCGGGCTTTTCTCGCCCCCGCCGCCCCTACCCGTCCCGTCACGAACTCAGGGGCTCCGCCCCCGAACCCCCGGTCCTCAAACGCCGGACGGGCTGAGAACAGCAGGGGCGCAGCCCCGCTGTTCAGGGGCGCTGGGAACAGCGCGGCCAGGCCC